>CAKZUP010000160.1 GCA_937922945.1 uncultured Granulosicoccaceae bacterium | reverse complement strand
ACTGTTGCTATCGGCTCTGATCCACCGGCAATAGCGTTGCCTGCCAGTACTGCCAAGCCTTCCGGTGTTTGTAGTTCATCTGCATTAACGCCGAGTTGCTCGGCGAGTTCAAGGTTCAGCGCAACCAGTTGTGGTTTGGATACTGGCGTTGGAGGTTGACGTGTAAAAAAACGCTCTGGAAATTCAACATAGGAGTTATTAAACGGAAAAAGAGTTGAACTGTTCATTGGCTTAACCTGTCGATGCGTTTAATCGGTTGAGTGAGTACACCTGCGCCAAGCGCTGTGACCATGGTTTTTGCGAACGGTAACGCCGAAACGGGTTCAAATAACCAGTCTCTGATAGCGGGCAATACTTTGCTGTTAGATTGATAGAATGGTGTGAGCGTTAAACTGGCAGCCTGAAACAACTTCACGTGACGGGCGCGCATACGTGCATACAGCACTGCTGCCTCGTCGAATTGTTTTTGGTTGCTCACGTTACTGTTGCCGTCTTTATTCAACGTGTTATTCAGCGTGTAATTCATGGCTTTAGCCAACGCGTAGGCGTCCAGCATGGCCATGTTCACACCCTGTCCCAACTGCGGGCTTGTTGCGTGTGCTGCATCACCGACATACACCATGCCCGGTGCATACGGTTTTTTCAACGTGTAGTGCGAGTAGGTGGCAAAGGTGAGATCATCTACGCTATTAATATCATCCAACAAACACTCGACTGCAGGCCATATTTTGCAAACCTCGTTTTTCCAATGCGATAAACCGTTCGCCAGAAAAGCCTGATACTCATCGGCTTTTATACTCCAGAAAAGTGTGGCGAGTTGCGTTGTCGAACCGGGTAATCTGCCGCAGGGCAAGACGCCAACCATAACGCTGGCCCGTTGGTAGCGTTGTTCCAACAACAGGCTATTAAAGTGTGCGCTATTGAATTGAACGGTGGTCCACAGTGCACCGAACGGAAGTTGTTTGGCTAAGCTGGATTGTGTGCCGGATGCATCAACAATAAAATCATGGGTGTTCGATATGAGTGTGTTGTTTTGATCGTATAGTTGTGCTGTTGCATCGCTGTCATGCTCTAACATGGCATCCGCACCCTTTGTTTGAATGCGCACGCCGGTGGTCACAGGAATAGCCCGCGCTTTAACCGCATTGAACAGCACATGGAAGAGCGATGCTCTGTGAATTGCTACACCATAAACAGGAGGGGCTGAATTTTTGGCTATTGAATCATAGGCGATATCGAGCACCACCTTACCGTCTGGCGCCATGCGTCCCAGCATGCCGTCTATACGCTGGCCGAGCGCTTCCACTTCGTTACGCAGGCCCCATGATTCCAGCACCGCTAAACCGGTTGGTTGCAGCATAAGACCAGAACCCACCGGGCCGGGTTTGTCAAACTGCTCATAAAGGTGCACGTGAAAACCAGCATCGTGCAAGGCAATAGCGGTTGATAAACCGGCAGGACCGCAACCCACTATAGCAACAGAGTTCATTGATCCGTTCTACGAGTCATGGGTTAGAGCAGGGCTACTCATTGCCGTTTTTTGCCTCATCACTTAGCTCATCATATATATGATCAGTGCTAACACTCTTCAACATTTGCTCAGGCGTTGGTACGTCGCTGGTTGCTACTCGTTCGGCAGACCACAGTTCAGAGCGTGCCAGTGCCCGCGAGTTTTGAAAATAAACGGCATTGATATCCACAACGATACACGCCAGTGGCGGTTTACCATCAAGAATAAATTGATCAAGTAATTGGTTATCGATAGAAATTTTAGCGGTACCAACCACGCGCACCGCCTGATCGATGCCGGGTATAAAAAACAGTAGCGCGATTCTTGGGTCTGCAACCAGATTACTTAGCGTGTCCAGGCGGTTGTTGCCACGCCTGTCGGGAATGAGGATGGTTTTGTCGTCTGCTACGCTGAATGCGTCGCCGTGCTTGTCGCCACGCGGTGTGCAATCGACACCATCGGGCCCAACTGAGGCAATAACAAAGAAGCTAGCATGCGCTAACCATTGTTGATACGTACTGTTGAGTCTGGGCGATTGTTTTTTAACAGACGCGTTCGTTGGCGAACCATAGCGTGCTCTGAGTTCTTCCAAAGATTTAATGTAAAGAGCATCCATTGATAAGTTGACACTTGTAAGTAAGGTATCAGAGCGATATGTTTAGCGTTATGTTTGTTCACTGGTTTAACGTTCCTGCATGATGCGCAACATGTTCATCAACAAACGATGCAATGAAATAGTATGAGTGGTCGTAGTCCGGCTGCATTCTGTAATTAAGCTGCTGACCGGACTCCGAGCATGCTGTAATAAAGTGCTCTGGTTGAAGCTGCTCTTCAAGAAATTGATCACCCGTTCCGGTATCAATTAATATGGAGGCATTGCTCGGTTTTGTTTTTACCAACTCTACAGCATCGTATTGTTTCCAGGCAGACTTGTCATCGCCAAGGTAGGCGGTGAACGCTTTAATGCCCCACGGAACCATCGACGGCGATGTAATGGGTGAGAAAGCCGACACGCTCTTATAAAGTTCAGGGTGCTTTAAGTGCAGCGTGAGGGCGCCATGCCCGCCCATTGAATGCCCGGTAATTCCTTGAGACTCCATATTGGCAGAAAATTTCTCTGCAACCAATGCCTGTAGTTCTTGGGTGATGTATTCATCCATTTTGAAGTGAGTCGCCCAGGGAGCTTGTGTTGCGCTGAGGTAGAAACCTGCACCTTGACCCAAGTCGTATGCATCATCATCGGCAACTGCATCACCGCGTGGGCTGGTGTCTGGCGCGATTATCATAATGCCATGCTTGGCCGCCGCAGCTTGTATCGCGGATTTCTCCATCACATTGGCCCAGCTGCACGTCAGCCCGGATAAATACCAAAGTACCGGTACTTTACGAAGCTTGGCTTGCGGTGGCGCATACACCGCAAAGCGCATTGAGCATTGACACACTTCACTGTCATTGGTATGGACCGATAGCTCACCCCCATGGCTTGCCCACGTTGATTCGGTTTCCACTAGTACAACACCACACTGCGAATGCTTTCGCCGGAATGCATTAAGTCGAATGCCTTGTTGATATCGTCTAGCGGCATGGTGTGCGTAATAAGATTATCGATATCGATTCGACCTTCCATGTACATGTCGACAATTTTTGGTACATCGGTTCTACCGCGTGCACCACCGAAGGCAGTACCACGCCACGAACGACCAGTCACAAGTTGGAATGGTCTGGTTTTAATTTCCTGACCTGCACCCGCAACACCAATAATAATGCTTTCACCCCAACCCTTATGGCAACACTCCAAAGCTGCACGCATAACATCGACGTTGCCGATGCATTCGAATGAATAATCAGCACCACCACCGGTGAGCTCAACCAGATGATCTACCAGGTTGTCACCGTGGTCTTTAGGATTAACAAAATCGGTCATGCCAAAGATTTTGCCAGTGGCTTCTTTGTCTGCATTTAAATCGACACCCACAATTTGCCGTGCACCGACCATGCGCAAGCCCTGAATAACATTCAGACCGATACCACCAAGGCCGAAAACCACGGCGGTTGAATTCGGTTCTACCTTGGCGGTAAACATCACGGCACCCACGCCTGTGGTCACGCCACAACCGATGTAGCAAATTTTGTCGAACGGCGCATCTTTACGCACTTTGGCCAAAGAGACTTCGGGCAGAACGGAGTAGTTAGAAAATGTTGAGCAACCCATGTAGTGCAGGATTTTTTTGCCTTTATACGAAAAGCGGGATGTGCCATCGGGCATAACGCCCTGACCTTGGGTGGCGCGCACCTTCTGACACAAATTGGTTTTCGGGTTCAGGCAGTATTCACATTCCCGGCACTCTGCCGTGTAGAGCGGAATAACATGATCACCCACTTCAAGGCTTGTCACGCCTGCACCCACTTCAACCACCACGCCTGCGCCTTCATGCCCGAGAATGGCTGGAAACGCGCCTTCCGGGTCATCGCCAGAGCGGGTGAATTCATCGGTGTGACAGACGCCAGTGGCTTTCATTTCCACCAGTACTTCACCGGCCTTTGGACCTTCCAGGTCAACTTCCACAATTTCGAGTGGTTTACCCGCCTCGAAAGCCACTGCAGCCCGTGATTTCATTGCCCGATTCCTTCAATTTGTTTGAATTTTCTCTATTCTGTCAGCAATCTCGGGTCAACACAATTGCTCAGCCTGAAAATAGCGAAGCGCACTATAATGGTCGGCTTGATTTCGCGTTAAACAATTAAAACCACGGTTACGGGTAAAGGGCATGAGTGAGATAGGTATTGGCATTGTCGGCACAGGTTATATGGGCAAGTTGCATTCTGTGGCGATGCACTCGGTGGCCACCGTATTCGACACACCGTTACGCCCCGTTTGCGAAATGCTCTGCGCGACCACGGAAGCAGGGGCTGCCGCCAAGGCCCACAGCTATGGCTTCAAGCGTTCAACCGCCGATTGGCGGGTACTGGTTAACGATGAAAAAGTCGAGGCTATTGTTATTGCCTCACCTCAAGAGACACACCTTGAAATCGCGAAAGCAGCGTTTGCGTTGGGCAAGCCTGTGTTGTGTGAAAAGCCGCTGGGCGCATCGCTTGCGCAAAGTCGGGAGATGGTTGCCGCCGCGCAAAGTAGTGGTGTGACCAATATGGTCGGGTTCAACTACATTCGAACACCGGCCTCGCAATTTGCCAGACAACTTATCGCGAACGGTGAAATTGGTGATGTCAATTACTTTCGTGGGGAGCACACAGAAGACTTCTGTGCCGATCCCCAGGAGCCTGCAACTTGGCGAAATCATGGGCGCTCCAATGGCACCATGGGTGATTTATCCCCGCACATGATCAACGCAGCTCTTGCATTAGTCGGTCCGATTGACCGCTTGTGTGCCGATATTGAAACCGTACACGATAATCGACCGGGCATGAGCGATACGCAGGCGGAAGCTAACGATGATCACGCCCAATTTGTTTGTCGATTTAAAAACGGTGTGATGGGGCACTTGTATTTTTCACGTGTCGCAACCGGTAGAAAAATGGGATATATCTATGAAGTGTTTGGCAGCACGGGTGCTATTCGATTCGATCAGGAAGATCAAAACGCCATTTGGTTGTATAAGCGAGAAGGCGAACTTGCGCAACAGGGTTTTCGCAAAATTCTCACCAACACCGATCACCCCGATTACGTGAA
>CAKZUP010000159.1 GCA_937922945.1 uncultured Granulosicoccaceae bacterium | reverse complement strand
GCTTCCGGTTTAGCTTCCGGTTTAGCTTCCGGTTTAGCTTCCGGTTTAGCTTCCGGTTTAGCTTCCGGTTTAGCTTCCGGTTTAGCTTTTGGTTTAGCTTTTGGTTTAGCTTCTGGCTTGGCTTCTGGCTTGGCTTCCGGTTTAGCTGTCAGCGTATTCGTTTGTCCATCGGTGTTTTCAATCTGACAACCTGCCTCCCAATCGTATGGGTAGGCATCAGATCGATCATACCCATCATGTACTACGCGCCAAGGAAAATACGTATTAAAGTTATAGAACAGTTCGCTGGTTTGCGGGTGTGGCAAACATTGAGCCCTGAACAAAGTCGAGAAATTGATTTCCGAGTAGAAGAACGGTGCTCGATATTGATTAAACGCTTCCAATGCGATGCGGTCTTCGTGCTCACCCAGAAATCCGTAAGCATGAAACCCCTTCCACTCTATTGGAGATACAGGGTCCGCAATCTGCTTTACCATTAAATCATCGTTTACAAAAAAGTTGTAAAACGTATTGTCTAGCAAAATCTCACAATAATTCCATTGCAACATCACACGCTCTACATCTGCAGCAAGCTCCGGGAAGTTTTTTCTTGTCGATGCGAGTGTGTATAAAGCAATATCCAACGAGGCTGCATGCAAGGAAGGCGAGCGCTCAGAGCCGAACCATTCGTTGGGTAACTCTTTTTTCGGTAGTTCGATGTTCCGAAATGTTTGCAAAAGGCTCGACGCATCATCAACCGAAGCCGCACATTCCAGGGCTTTGGAAAGAGTCAGTAAATCCGGTTGAGAATTATCATCCGCTACACTTTGCGCACTACAAAAAACAAAGAGGCCAAACAGATGCGCGTTAATACAAACCGCGTTTATTCGCCTTCGCATATCTCACATTGAGTGTAATCTGAAGTCTTCTTCAGTAGGTCTGAATCCAGTTCAATATCACGGCTGCAGTTCTGACAATGCGGAAAAAGTGAGCCATACTTTTTATAAAGGAAGCCGCTGAGAATAACACCGTTGGTATTCGCAGTTGTCACCGTGTTATACCCAGCACCACTTTCATATATTCCAGAATACCAACCTTTTTCAGGGTCGTAGGCTGACTCAACCGCATTCATTAGCACCGCACTGTATTCATCTTCTGGATACAATAGCGCCATGGATATAGCCGCTTTAGTTGAGATAGTTTTCAGGTGATCGTACGCCACGTCACTACTGTTGGTAGTTTGCCATGATTTACCTGCGTTGTAGATCGTGTTGTACAAGAACCAAGGTGCCTGATTAATATTGTCTTCTGAAATAGCGGTTACTATGCCCGTATCACGCCAGCGTTGTTTCTGAACTTCAAAAATGTTTCTAACCAATTGCGTGTTTTCACCATCCAGACCCAACTCCATGGCATCCATAGTGTACGATTCTGTTAACACATAATTATTTGCATGCCACGTTTCGGGGTCACGCGAATCGTGTGCAATACTGACACCGAGAATATCCACATCGCCACGATACTCATTCTCGTAACTTGCAGCTACCGGTGCATCAAAGCCATATTTAGTAAATATTTTTCCAGCATACTGTTCGTACCCAAGACGCCCTTCCTGCCAAACTTTTATTTCTTCAGGGTTGGACTTGTCCCGCGCCAAACCGTACATTTGATCATCTTGAATAATTCGATCAAACTTCCAGCGCGAAATGGTTTTCCTGATACCTGTATAGTACTTCGGGTGCATGCAGCTCAGTGTTCTAGACCAAGACATTAATCGAGCCAAATCCAGTGCCGAAACACCAATACCAAATTCCGTTGGTTTGTTGGCGTAATCCACCATTGCTAATGTCTTGGTGTTATACACCTTGTTAGGTGCTTCATCATTGAATAACTTCATGCGCGCCAACGAACCAATCAGAGCCGTTATGCGATCATCAAAGTCCTTTTTATCGATAAAACCGAAATCAAAAGCAGCAACCGTTGCAGCAAGCGCAGAACCGGTATCCCACATAGTGGTAGAAGGATAATTATTAACCGCATTAACTAATCCCGTTTCCGGGTTGTAGTTGTTCTCGAAATAGGTCCACGCGATTCTTGCCATGCGCAAGTCGTCCTGGCTTAACTCACCTTTCCCTATCAGACAGCTGTTGTTCTGTGGCTTAATCAAACTCTCCAGCGTATTACCACCCTTAACAGACCACATTTTGCCATCGTCGAGCGCGACTGGCGACATTCTGGGGTTCTCCGGTGGCAAACCCAGATCGTACCCACCACCCACGGGGTCGGTAATATTCTGGACTTTATGCGAGTGTGTATGCATGTTCATACCGTATACGATAATACCGGCAACACCCATACCAGCTACGACGCCAGCAAGTGACTCATACAAGGAGTGACCGCGTCGTTTTCCCATTGACTCAGAAAAGGCGCGACCGCGGCCTTGTCCCAGCAGGGGCCAAAATCGCTTCTTACCTTTGGTTTCTTTGCCTTCGGTTTCTTTATCTTCAGTTTCTTTGTCTTCGGTTTTCATAGCAGTTGTTGCGGCCGCTAAGGCTGGCCTGTCAGCCCATGGCAATGGTCCTAATCCGACCGTCCAGGCGATCAGCTTGATTTTGCCAATCACGATGGTGAGGCTGAGTGATAAAAACGCAGTAGCGCAATATTTCATAAGCACATACCAATCCGGATGAACCACAATGCCGGCAAATGCCACATCGATTACGTCCATAATGGCCGGATGTATGAGGTACATCCCAAAAGAGAATCTTGACCACTGGGATAGTTTGTCAGGCCACCGTAAGAACCACGAACACATAAACGCCAATAGAACGGCACACGGTAACAAATAGTGACCGTAAAAAATCATGTCACGCCGCACAATGAACTCTTCGGCTACACCGACTTTTTGCGCGTAAATCAATTTAATCAAAAACCCAACGGCGACGAGAAAAACGCTCATACCAAATAAGGCTTTGGCCCTTTTTTCGTCAATACCACGTTGCCAGAACCCATAGAGGCTATAGGCAAAAAAACCATACCCCGAGTACGTAATTATTTTAACGAACCGTACTGTGTAGTCGCGCAATACCGGGTCGTCTATGGTGCCCCAAATCCAACCACCAATGGATTGGTTTAAGTACAGCATGGGCACCACGATCAAGCCCAGTAACGGGTAATCGATAGCTAGTTTATAAAGCCTATGGAACAGCAACAATAAAAATAACGTTGGCAGAAAATGCATGTGGAAGTTGGAGTTACCCAACACAAAATACCCTACCCAATTACTAAACGAACCAAGTTGTTCGAGGATGGCTTGCTCATAACCAAGTGCGTTTGCTTTATAGAGCCTGAAAAACGCGTAAAACAACGTCCAGAACGCGAACGGTACGAGCAGTCTGCGCGCCTGCAATTGCATTGTTGGGATGAACCCCATTGACGACTTGGTTAGTTTCAACGACAGAAGAAACAACGACACCAATATAAAAAATTCGGTACTTGCCAGTTCGGATACGCTGCGTAATAAGACCGGAAAAACCCGATCGTGAGATTCAGCATCTCCAAAAGCACCGCCAAGGCGATCACTGGAGGTGTGAATACCTATAATGCAAAAGGCTGCCGCTAAACGAGCTCCGTCGAGCCAATTCATTCTTGTCGCAGTATTGTCGGACGCACTGTTATTCATCGGTGAATCACCCTCACTTTAGCCAATACCGTTGCACCGTCCATGTTAGTTATCCCAGGTCTTTTACCGGTTTTCTCCGCGGCCTCGAACCATTCATCCACTCTCTGTTGCGCACTGCCATTCAAAGAAAGTAATTCAATCGTGTATTTGTAGCCTTTTCCCGCTCCAGCATATTGCTCTCTGGAAAATGCTATGGATGATGAACCTAATCTTTGCTTCGGCCAGAAACCTGCGTCTGTGCGTTCTACCAAATAAACAACTTCATCCTCCGGTACGGTATTCAGGAGACCTGAAACAGTAAAGGTATCCCCTACCAGATCCCCAGGAGCCGGATATTCAAACTGCGCAAAACGCGTTTTGTGCCCGATACCATCACTTGGTTGCACAGCACCAGTGAGAAACACCAGTGCGCTCAACAGCCCGGCTACCAGGATTGGAAAAACAGCAACCGCAAGCACGTATAAAGCCCGAGAACGGGCAACATTCGGTTCTGGTACAGTGAGGCTCGTTGTATTCATTGCATAGCCTTTATTAGGATTGGTTCTGTGCACTGAGCACATCTTTCAGCACAGTCTGAATTTTCTGCGCATTGCTACTGAAATCGCCGCGCTTCCAACGACCTGCCAATATATCGATAGTCGCCATAAGACCCCGCAAAGCATCCTTTTTATCTGGGTATTTGTCGCTGGCTTTCCAGATGGCCGTTTTCGTTGTGAGTAACAATTCAGCGGCTTTCTCACCCTGTTTTCCATAACCCATTAAATCCGCTTCCAATACGGTCGTGTATACAGTCTTTAAATCAGCAATCTGTTTCAGACGAGCAATCTCTCTATCTTTCGCTTTCAGCAATTTCGGATCGATTTTGTTCGAAGCGGACTTAGCCAGTTTTACTTGCTCAGCTGAAAGCACATCCATGCGTGCTAGAACATCATCACCAAGAGATTGCGTTTGATCAGAAACACCGATCAACTCTGTACGTACACCAGTAATCTCACCGTTCAGTGATTGCGTTTGCTCAGAAACACGCCCAAGCTCTGCACGCACAGTTGCAAATTCGCTGTTAAACGAAGCTTGGGTGGAATCCAGCGCATGATCTATGTGCAGTATTTGCATAGACAACCACGCAACCACGATTAAGGTCGCCGTGCTGAGAATCTTGCTGAGCATTAGCGTTACTCGCTGCAGGTAGGGTTAATGGGGTGTGTAAACACACGAACAATGCAGTTATCGTCTTTACAGAAGCGATTCTTTATGCAAATGGACGCACATTCGCTATCTATATGGATGTAACGTGTTAGCTAACAGAACACGGTAATTTGCGTGGTGATCGACCAATGAAGGGTTCAAGATTCATACTCAAATGCCGAAGCGATCGCAAAATTGAATAATTAGGGAACGCTTAGCCGATAGGAACAATTTTCAAGAATACGACACATCTGCCGTTTTAACGTTTACTCACAGAGTATCCACACCCTGTTTATCAAGGAAGATCAGTTATGTTGTTTTTTACACAATCTCGTTTCAGCGCATTATTACCAGCACGATTGCCAGCACGTCAAAAATATCGAAGCGCCGTAACATCGGCTGTGGCGTCAGTATTGATTATGGGCTGCGGTGGTGGCGGTGGTGATAGCGCCCCAAGCACTTTGGCGGCGACAGCCGGCCCTGTTCTCTTACCCGCGGGCATAATTACTAAAATTGGGAACGTAACGCTTACAGCAGTGGACGGTGACGGCCTGGCGAATTCCGGCTTACCTGCCGGAATTATCGGTGGGTACGGCGAATTTTCAGAATATGACAGCGCTATTGATGCCTCATTTATTGAGTCAGAGTTTCAGCTCAGTAGTAACGATAGCTGTGAGCTTCAAATTTTAAATGAGTATAACGTTGCACAAAAATCGGATAAAAGTGGTCGCGCTATTGGCAACGCACTCACTGATATGGTGACAAAAGCTCGCCAATCAACCAATACACACTTAACAGTTGGTTTAAATAGTACGTTGCATAACGATGGAGCGTTCGAAGATTCAACTGACTCGCAAGTTCGCGCAGATACGCAGTCGTTAGACGCCGGGGAAGCAATAAACATAATCACACCCACCGGTAGTTGGCCTGACCTGGTTCGCTTTAACGACCCAGACCCGTACTATGCGTTCGAGGATGGCGCGGTGACACTGGGTGACGTACCTGCAGGCACTACGCTCACTATTCCCGGCAACGAATTTCCCGCACTCAACAATGTAGCGCTCAATACTGTGAGCAGAATTACCAATGGCGAGGTCTCAAACACGAACGATAATCTTCTTTCCGCAGGCACGAATGTCAGCTGGACACCACCCAGTTCCAATGGTGCTGGCAATTACACTGTATTGATGATTAATAGCTACGTTGTAGAGCCTGAGACGAACGTTGAAATGGAGGTGTTGTTGGTGTGCACCCTTATCGATGATGGAAAGTTCACCATCCCGGAGACTTATAACGACCTCTTTACAACCTACGAGTTCACCAAGGAAGATATGACAATCGTTCGCATGGCTATATCAACAGCCGTGAAGGAAGAGGCAGCTATTATTGGCGTAAACGGATCAGTCTATTTTTTCCAGTAGCAAACTCGGACTTTATCGTTCAAATAATGGATAGATCGATCACATTCCTTTGTAGTGATTTGAACGCCTCGCTTAATTATACTTTATAAAGTTAAGCATCAATTAAGCGAGAGCGTATATCAAGTTCACCCATGAGTGTTTTATGGACGGGACACTTATCTGCTATCTGCAACAGGCGTTCACGCTGTTCGTCAGATAAATCACCTATAAACTGAATATCCCTTTCCAGTACATCCAATTGTTTTCCCGCAGTATCGCAATCTTCACAGTCAGACAGATGCTCGCGTCCGTGTCGCAGCGTAATGACAACATCTTCCAGAGGCCATTTTTTTCTGCCCGCATACATGCGTACCGTCATCGCGCTGCACGAACCCAAGGCCGCGAGTAACTGTTCGTAAGGGTCAGGGCCGGTATTATTGCCACCGAGTTTAGCAGGCTCATCGGCTCGCCAATGATGCGAATCGCTGAATACATCGAGCGTAAAGCGATGATTGTTTTCTCTAATAGTGACTTCGCCATTTGCTACCTTCGGGCGTTCAGTTTTTTCCGGGTCGAGAAATCGGGAAGACCATGATGAAATCACGTTTGCCACATATTCAGCATCGGCAGCGTTCGTGAGTAAGTGATTAGCGTTATCCAAACTAACAAAGCTTTTCGGATGTTGAGCCGCTTTATAGATACGCTCTGCTTCCTTTATTGATACCGTTTCATCGCTCGGGGAATGCAGCACTAGCAGGGCTTTTTTCATTTTTCCAATTTCTTTGGCAGATGTGTCGCTGATGTCATCCAGAAATTGTTTTTTGATAACAAACTTTCTTCCGGCGAGATTAACCTGCGCCTCACCTTGAGCGTTAATGGTTTCGATATCGCATGCAAATTGTTGTGCTACATGCTGTGCATCGGCCGGGGAGCCAATGGTGACAATACCTCGAGACTCGGGAATTGCACTCGCCGCGTTCAATACCGCTGTGCCGCCAAGGCTGTGGCCAATTAAAATAGACGGTGGTAAATGCTCGTATCGCAGAAAATCAGCCGCCGCGATGAGATCGTTCACATTTGATGTGAAGTTAGTGTTCGCAAAATCACCATCGCTATTTCCTAAGCCAGTGAAATCGAAACGCATAACTGCAAAACCCTGCTTTACCAATGCTCGTGCTATGCGACTGGCTGCAGCTATGTCTTTGCCACAGGTAAAACAGTGAGCCATCAGAGCGGTGGCAAGTGGTTCAGAGTCGGGTTTTTCGATCAGCCCGGCCAAAGTGTTTCCACTGTGTCCGTGAAACTCAATTTTTTCTCGAATTGGCATGCCATCCGCCTTGTTATAAGAACCATATACCGTCGATGTAGATTCGCAAGCCGGTAGAAAGTTCAATCATTAATTGTAAACCGCTAGAGGGCTTAGTGCGTCACGCGATAACACGCCGCGCACCATCGATAAGAGTTTTACCGACTATGTTCTGGGTTATGCTCTTGCTCGGCTTCTGGTTGGATCAACAAACGGGATACTGCAGCGCTCGGCTTCTAAGCGCTTACCATGCCCATCGAGTTTCCCGATTTCCAATTGATCTTCGCTCTGGGCGTACTCAACCGCAATACGAGCCATTGCAATAGCACAATCGAGTGCGAGCGAATTCGTTGCACTGGTTATCACGCCAATCTGTTGCCTTCCAACAAACACACCATCGCCCTGAATGGGTGTTTCGTGGCTGGAAAATTTGAGTCCGATTAGTACACGTCGTGGTTTGTCACAGTTTCGCTCCAGCGCAGCTTTGCCTACAAAGTCGGTTTTTTTCAAATCAACAGCAAAGCCCAGCCCAGCCTCAAATGCATCAACATCGACTGCAAACTCAGCGTTGGCCGCCATTAGGCCTGCTTCAATACGGATTGTTTCAAGCGCATCCAGACCCATTGGGGTAATACCCAAATCTTTACCTTCTTCAATGAGCGCATCCCAAATGGGCAGCGCAGAATCTGGACTGCAAAAAATCTCATAACCCAGTTCACCCGTGTAACCACTTCGCGTTAATTGAAATGGCGCACCTTCTCTGTCATACAAACGGGCAACCGTAGAGCCGAACCAGCGCAGCTGTTCTGTATCGGTTTGGTTTGGTTGGGTAAACGCTATTCGTTGTATCAGATCCCGACTATTGGGCCCCTGAATCGCAAGATTAGGCATAGCTGAAAATAACGATTTAATCCAGACGTTCAGCCCACATTCTTTAGCAACTCTTTTGAGTTGTAGCCCACTATCGTCTGAACCACAGCACCATCGAAATGTCTCATGTCCCAGCCTAAACAAGGTACCGTCATCAATGACCGTACCGGTCTTATCACACATGAGTGCGTAAACACCACGGTTAACGCTTAACTTTTTCATATCTCGTGTCAGGGCTTTTTGCAGCAATTTCTCTGCATCCGGCCCAAGCACATCAAACTTACGTAGCGACGACATATCCTGAATAACAACCGCTTCGCGACAAGCGGTGTATTCTTCCACTGCTCGCGTGCCCTCATAAGATCTGGGCAACCAGACATCGCGTGACACACCAAAATTACGCGTAAGCGCGCTCGTTCGCTTATGGAACGCGGAATGTTCAGTCAAAATTGCCTCCGAGTCGGGTTGATGTCGATAGGCGACGGCATGTTGCACCGGCGTGTTTTTTTTATAAATTCGCACATGCACATCGGTAGGGTTCCATCCGTTTATCGGATCCACGTCGTCAGGGCATGCGGTAGACACGGCGACCAGATCGGTCATTGCTTCCATAGCGACATAGTCACCAGGCCTCGACCAGGCTTCATCACTTCGAAGTTGGTTATCATGATGATCTATCCAAGAATTAAAAAAGAAATTGATAGCCGGCCAGGCTGGCCGCTTGGCGATTCCGTAAGGCGCATACGCATAGCTGATGTTATCAGAGCAATTAAGATGTCCAAAAAAGCCTCGCTCTTCGTAACCTCTGGCTGTGCATGCATACGCGAAGGTATCGTGGCGACCGACAGTATCAATTTTTAATTTTAATAAGGGACGCAAATCTTGATCATAAAACTTGTCGAACAGGCCGGGAATTGGATAAGCACCGCTGATCATTGATCGTGTTACGGTTGAGTCGATACACCGCTCCGAACCGTTAGCCAGTGAACGCGCATTCAATGCCATAAAATCGGAACACTGTTGTCCATCAACATCTATAATCTGAACCGTTTCCCCAGCGTAGAGCTCGTAGGCTGTCGCCGTACCCGCCGGTATTGTGAACTCATCCCTGACGGCACCAAATGGATCGGGTAGTGGATTTGCAGCAGCGCCGTTACGCACATGCTCAACTGTAATCTCACCACCCATGCCACCATTAAATAAACGCTCGGCATTAAAAACATGTGTTGGATCGATCAGTAGCCAGGCATCGACACTGTCGCTAACTCGGATGGTAAAGGACTCGCCAGCAACGGTTGTATTATCAAACACTCGCACAGCATCGAAACCACCACTATCAGTTTGATTACGCCCACCTTGTTGTTGGTACCATTGACTAATTAACGTAAAACCGGATTCGCTGACATTGCATCGTGTGCGTTCGTTATCATCAAGACCTATTGCTGCAAAGTCGGCGTTACCACGAGCGTTAAAGGTCAGTATGAGTAAAGGTGTCGCGCCACCAACGTTAGTCAAATTAAGCAAATCGTTTGCTTGTAGCGCGAGTTTGATCGGTACGGCTGGACGTATTAATCGTGGACGTTTTGTTGGTTGGTAGCCGTAGTAATGACGCCCCGACGAGCCGCGGCCTAGATGATCCGGGCTATGAAGCCAATCAATGGGGTTACCTGCTACAGGTTGTTCATCGTTCTTCACTGTTTTTGAGCTCATCTGATAAACACTGTTTATAGAATTAAAGCGAAAACGCGCAAATAGCACTTACATAATAATGTATCGGGTTGCATTCTCCAGCTTGGATTCTGAAACGTATTTGATATCAGGTCAAGTGCTAAACAAACCGATGCTTATCAATAGGCCTCATACAAGACAAGATATCACCAGACTCGCCTGAACGGTTGTTTGAAACACAAGCTATTCAAGTAGCCGCCTCGCTAACTAGTTTTCTGGATTTTGTTGAGCCGTTGGAACGTAAGTGATTAGATCGGCTAATCGTACAGAATGACTCAATGGTACGCGCTAAAAGCCCTAACAGTTCTGACTGACAAAACTATGGTTATAAATACCACGTAAAAAATGACGTCTATCGACAAACACGCAACCGTTGCTCCTGGTTACCATCAGAATCAAAGTTTGATGGATGCAGCCAGGTCTCATACTTTGCACGAAGCACCTGCCAATCTTTATCGCTGATTGAAAACCATGCTGTGTCCCTGTTTAAACCCTTCACAATAAGATGCTGCCTGAACACTCCTTCATGCTGGAAACCAAAACGAATCGCCGCCTTCTTTGACGGTAAATTATCATTGTTACATTTCCACTCAAAACGTCTGTATCCCAACTCATAGAATATGTAGGTAGACACTAAAAATAAGGCTTCTGTAGCACCACCTTTTGAGCGATAGATGGCCCCCAATAGATATTTCCAATTTCAACTACACCATTGCCTACATCTATTCGCATTAAAGACTGCCGAACTGCTACTTTACCGCTTTCTTTATCCACCACCACAGAGAAAATGGGATCATCGCTTGAAGCGCTTTTCTCTACCCACGAGCGAAAGGAATTAAAATCGGTAGGCGCTGTTTCGGGCAACCACCTGAATCTAATAGCACCATCTGCTACATGAGATGCTTCATACAACTGTTGAGCATGGTCCTCGACATTCAGAGGGACGATGTCAACATATTGCCCTTCAAGTCTAATACGGGACGGCTTTTGTCGAGGACGCCAGTTTGAGAGTACTTCAGACATAGGGATTGACTCGGCTGCGCCTCGGGGCTTCGCCCCAACGCGGTGAACCGCGTTGTCCAAACGGCATGCGCCGTTTGTCGAACCCTAGGGTTCGCATCCCTCTCTTGGCGAGAGTTACTATTCTTTTTGAATTTATTTCTTATGTTGAGTTTAGGTACTTCAGGAAATGGCGGAGAGAGAGGGATTCGAACCCTCGATACGCTTTAAAACGTATACTCCCTTAGCAGGGGAGCGCCTTCAGCCACTCGGCCACCTCTCCGGGGTACTTATTTTTCGCTGCGATCGTTCTTCGTTTGCGCTAAGCCCAAAAATCCAACGTGCAGCTGGGAGAAGGCTAAGCTTAATAGTTCACGTACGTTCTTGGAGTGGATTGGCGCGCCCGGAAGGATTCGAACCTCCGACCGCCTGGTTCGTAGCCAGGTACTCTATCCAACTGAGCTACGGGCGCGTAACTCCAAGACGGTGAATTATGGCTGGTGCATGGCGCATCGTCAACAATCGAGAGGAAATAATTGAGCAGGAAAGACAGTTATTTTATTGAATTGGTAACAAACGGTGCTTATTTACCAAAATGAACGTGTTTGCCTGGTTTTTGTACAAGCATTGACGGCTGCTTGAACAGCCGTCGGAGTCAGAAGAATGTCGGCCTCAGAATCGCAGGCATTACCCGTTACACATAAAAATAAAGCGCTCAGATCGCCCCTGGTTGATAGGTCGCAGATTGGTTGTCACCTGAGCGCTAATCTTAAAACCGTTAGTCAGCCTCACTGCCAGCAAGCTCACTTTCCTCGAGTGATTCCTCTTTCTTTATCCGCTCATAAATTTCTTCGCGATGAACGGCAACCTCTTTGGGTGCATTAACACCAATGCGAACTTGATTTCCTTTCACACCAAGCACGGTAACGGTGACTTCATCTCCGATCATTAGCGTTTCGCCAATTCTGCGAGTGAGTATCAACATAACCTATATCTCCAATTCTACATTCGCAAAACAAAACCGCTGCGAACAGTTGGAGAATTATGTCAGCTTATGAATTGAGTTGCCCGAGAGAGGCGCAAGGTATTAGCGTAAATTAACAGTCATGACACGTTCTGCCATAAGTTCGACGTTGCGATGTGTTACGACTGCTATGGCAAGCGTTGTTTACTGCAAACAATGTCAACTACCGTGTCTTGAGGAACCTTTTCTTTAGCTGACGTTATTCACTTCATCTGCCAACTCAAACTCTTCATGCAGCGCACGCACACCGAGCTCAAGAAAGTTCTCGTCTATCACCACAGAGATCTTAATTTCCGATGTTGTAATCATGCGCAAGTTTATGCCATTTTCAGATAGCGCCTTAAACATGCGACTGGCAATACCTGCATGTGAACGCATACCTACACCAACAATCGAGAGCTTAACGATTCGATCGTTACCGTGAATGGCTTCTGCATTAAGCTCAGCTTGGCGGCCTTTCAGAAAATCCATCACACGCTTATATTCATCACGGTGAACCGTAAACGTAAAATCGGTTAAACCGTTTTCACCAATGTTCTGCAAAATGACGTCGACTTCAATGTTGAGGTCGGCTATTGGCCCCAGTATGGAATACGCAATGCCCGGCTGATCAGCTACCCCGGCCACCGTTATTTGCGCTTCATCCCGATTGAACGCTATTCCCGAAACAAGCGCCTGTTCCATGTGGTTTTCCCCTTCATCTAAAGTGATTAACGTGCCTTCACCAGGCTTAAAACTGGATAACACCCGCACCGGTACATTGTATTTACCGGCAAACTCAACCGCCCGAATTTGCAATACTTTCGAACCCAAGCTCGCCATCTCTAACATTTCTTCAAAGGTAATTCTGTCGAGCCTGCGGGCGCGACTTTCTACGCGCGGGTCGGTGGTGTACACCCCATCGACATCGGTATAAATCTGACATTCATCAGCGCTTAAGGCTGCAGCCATGGCAACTGCTGATGTGTCTGAACCGCCACGACCCAGGGTGGTGATATTGCCATGCTCGTCGACGCCCTGAAAACCTGCCACCACAACCACCTTGCCGGCTTTGATGTCATCAAGAATGGGGGCTTTATCAATATTGAGAATGCGCGCTTTACTGTGACTGCTGTCGGTCAGTATTTTCACTTGCGAACCGGTATAGGAGCGGGCATCGACACCCAGTTCCTTTAACGCCATGGCTAATAACGCGATAGTGACTTGTTCACCTGTTGACACCAACACATCTAGCTCGCGAACATCAACAACCGCTGGCATGATCTCTTTTGCCAGGCCAATTAATCTGTTTGTCTCGCCCGACATGGCGGAGACCACAACCACCACGTCGTCACCGGATTGCCTTGCGGTCTGCACCATCTTCGCTACATGCTGAATGCGTTCAACCGTACCAACTGACGTACCACCAAATTTTTTTACCAGAAAAGCCATAAAAATCTGTTCTATTTCATTGAATGCGCGTTACATTTAGACCGCGTTACGCCGTGGCGTTGCTCACCCACTCACGCGCGGCTTTGAATGCAGCATCGATGTTATCCAGCGAATCTGCGCCCCCTTGCGCCATATCTGCCCTGCCGCCGCCGCGACCACCGAGCTGCTCAGCGACCACTTTCATAAGGTCGCCCGCGGTAAGTTGGCCATGCAGGGGTTTACTCACAGCCGATACCAACACAGCTTTACCCTGATGTTCACTGGCAAGCACAATCGTGCTGTCTCCGAGCTTTTGCCGCAGCTCATCCATCACGGAACGCAACGCTTTGGCATCGGCGCCGTCAACCGTATGAAAGAGTGTGGTCACACCATTGATGGTCTCGGCACTGTCAGACAAGCTTGAACCCGCTTGCGCGGACAACTTGCCCTGAAGCTGCTCAACCTGACGACTGAGTTCGCGCTGCCGTTCCTGCATTTGCGCAAGCTTTGTTACCACATCAGCAGGTGAAGTTTTCAACATGCCGGCGATAACCCCCAACTGCTGTTCAAGCTGTTGTGTATGAACTAACGCTCGCTCACCGCTGAGCGCTTCAATACGACGAACACCAGCAGCGACCCCGGTTTCCACCGTGACTTTAACCGCACCCAAGTCGCCAGTTGCACTTACATGCGTACCGCCACAAAGCTCAACCGATTGATCGCCCAAGGTCACCACACGCACAACCGAACCGTACTTCTCGCCAAACAAAGCCATGGCGCCAGCAGCAACCGCTTCATCCATGCTCATCTCTTTGGTTTCACACGGGCTATTACGCCGAACCTCGCGGTCTATCCATTGTTCCACCTGCACCATCTGCTCAGCCGTGACAGGACCAGAGTGCGAAAAATCAAAGCGCAGTTGCTGATCGTTCACCAGCGAGCCTTTCTGTTCAACGTGCGTGCCCAACACTTCACGTAACGCACCGTGCAACAGGTGTGTGGCCGAGTGATGACGCTTGATATGCTCTCGCCTTTCAGCATCAATTGTTGCGGTAATTGAATCACCCACGGTTAACGAGCCCGATTCCAACACACCAGCATGCACAAAGGCCGAACGCGATTTTTGCGTATCCAGCACAGCAAACTGTGCGGAACCGTTGTGAAGGGTTCCGGTGTCGCCAACCTGACCACCAGACTCAGCATAAAAAGGCGTTTGATCGAGCACAACCCAGGCTTGCTGACCTTGCGACAAAGTTTGCGAAGCATTGCCATCAATGAAAATCTCTAGCACTTTGGCCGAGGATTCTATTTGCTCGTAACCCAGAAACTGCGTTGCGCTATTAGATTGCGGCAGTTCACCACCGGTTGCACCGAAGTTGCTGGCCGCGCGTGCGCGCATACGCTGCGCTTCCATGTGCTGTTCAAAGCCATCTTGATCGACAGTGAGCTCTCGTTCGCGCGCGATATCCGCCGTAAGATCAACCGGGAAACCATAGGTATCGTAAAGTTTGAATACCACGTCGCCGGGAATCTCAGTGCCCGATAGTGAAGCGACTTCTTCATCCAGAATTTTCATTCCAGCAGACAAGGTGGCAGCAAAACGTTCCTCTTCTTTGAGTAACTGCGTTTCTACAGTGTCTTTGGCTGCAACAAGCTCTGGATAAGCTTCACCCATTTCTTTCACGAGTGCGTTGGTGAGCTTATGAAAGAACAGGTTTTCTGCACCAAGCTTATGGCCGTGCCTGACGGCGCGGCGAATAATACGTCGCAGCACATAACCCCTGCCCTCGTTACTGGGTACAACGCCGTCGGCGATTAAAAATGCACACGACCGAATATGGTCAGCAATGACATTCAACGATGGGTTACTCATATCGTTGGTGCCGGTTAACTTGGCAACCGATTGAATCAGGCGTTGAAAAAGATCAATCTCGTAATTACTGTGCACGTGCTGCAATACAGCGGCGGTGCGCTCCAGCCCCATGCCAGTATCGACACACGGTTTCGGTAATGGCGTCATCGTGCCATCGGCCGAGCGATCGAACTGCATGAAAACCAGATTCCAGATTTCAATAAACCGGTCGCCGTCTTCTTCGGGTGTACCCGGTGGGCCACCCCACACATCCGGCCCATGATCGTAAAAGATTTCCGAACACGGACCACACGGGCCAGTGTCGCCCATCATCCAGAAGTTGTCTT
This sequence comes from uncultured Granulosicoccaceae bacterium, assembly GCA_937922945.1. Lineage (GTDB taxonomy): Bacteria > Pseudomonadota > Gammaproteobacteria > Granulosicoccales > Granulosicoccaceae > Granulosicoccus. The sequence goes on along the minus strand of CAKZUP010000159.1, from coordinate 8,503 downwards.
TGGCACCAATGCGAATAACGCGCTCTTTTGGCACACCGATCTGCTCAACCCAAATGGCTTCCGCTTCGTCGTCTTCTTCGAAAACGGTTATCCAGAGCTTTTCTGCTGGCAGGCCAATTTCTTCGGTAAGAAACTGCCACGCATAGTGGATGGCGTCCTCTTTGAAGTAGTCGCCGAAACTGAAATTGCCGAGCATTTCAAAGAAGGTGTGATGCCGCGCTGTGTAGCCAACGTTATCCAGATCGTTGTGTTTCCCACCGGCACGCACACACCTCTGCGAGGTTGTCGCACGCTTGTAATCGCGGACTTCGTCGCCTGTGAACACATCTTTGAATTGGACCATGCCGGCGTTGGTAAACAGCAGGGTTTTATCGTTGCCGGGCACCAACGAACTCGATGCGACTACCTCATGCCCTTTGGATGCAAAGAAAGATAGAAAACGTTCTCGAATATCTGAAGTTGAAACCATGCCACAGCACCAGCAAACCAGTTATAACTGCGCATTGTAGCCTAGACCTTACCTATTCAGACACCGTTTCTGCCGCCAATCGTATTGCCTTTATGGAATCAGTGGTGGAAAAACCGCGCCGGTTCAAAAAGCGGGCATACTTGGCCTTTAAACGCTGCGCTTGTTCGCGCTGTTCGTCTCGCTGTTCAGCGGTTAATTCGACAAAATCATTGGCGTCATGTTCAGTCGCATTTGAATGCTCGAACCCACCGTACTCAGACCCACCGTACTCAGACTCATCGTACTCAGACCCACCGTTATCAGACCCCGGGTTAGACGATTCTGATAACTCCATCATGGAAAATCGGGATAGCAATGCATCGGCCGCAGCCTCCGCCCAGGTAAGACCCGATTCAGCGATGGCCGCACTGATGGATTCACGCGCCAACGACGAACCGATACCGCGAGCACTCAATTTAGCGCTGATACCCATCGGCCCATAGTGCTTGCGGAGTAATTGTTCGCTGTAGAGTTGGGCGAAGCGCTGATCGCTTTGGTAGCCGGATTCGATGAGCTGTTGAAGCACAGCGTCGATGGTGTCGGACTCGAAACCGACGTTCGCAAGCTTTGTGCGTAGCTCGGTAGAGGAATGTTCGCGAGAGCCAAGCAAACGGATGCAACGCGCGTAGCCCTGACGTTGGAGTTCTTCAGGCTTGAGATTCGGGTCGATCTGTTGTTTGTTTCGACCCGATCTCATGCCATTAATCGCTCTTGAATGCGCTAGCTGTCTGCGATAGTTGTGGAGCTTCTAAGCCCGCAACCAGCAGTAAATGACTAACAGGCTGTTTCGTGCAGAGCTGTAAACGCAACCCTACCTAGGCCTCTGCTTCTAATTCCGGCTCTTCCGCTTCGGCCTCTTCCACCGGCTCCACTTTTGCGAGCAGCAGGTCACGTAACTTCTTATCGATATCGTCCGCGATATCAGGATTCTCTTTTAGAAAGTTACGCACGTTCTCTTTACCCTGACCGATTCTGTCGCCGTTATAGCTGTACCAGGCCCCTGCTTTGTCGACAATGCCGTTTTTAGCACCCAAGTCGATAAGCTCACCTTCACGAGAGGTGCCTTCGCCGTAGAGTATTTCGAATTCAGTCTGACGGAATGGCGGCGCCATTTTGTTCTTGACCACTTTAACGCGGGTTTCATTACCGACAATTTCATCGCCGCGCTTGATGGCACCGATACGTCGGATATCGAGCCGCACCGACGAATAGAATTTAAGCGCATTACCACCGGTGGTGGTTTCAGGACTACCAAACATAACGCCGATTTTCATTCGGATTTGGTTGATGAAAATAACCGAGGTATTTGTGCGTTTGATGTTACCGGTGAGCTTACGAAGCGCTTGAGACATTAAGCGAGCGTGCAAACCCACGTGTGAGTCGCCCATGTCGCCTTCAATTTCTGCTTTTGGGGTTAGGGCTGCAACGGAATCGACGATAATGACATCGACCCCACCAGAGCGAACCAGCATGTCGCATATTTCAAGTGCCTGATCGCCAGTGTCTGGTTGGGATATGAGCAAGTCGTCGACATTAACGCCGAGCTTGGCGGCATAGACCGGATCGAGCGCGTGCTCGGCATCGATAAAAGCAGCAGTACCGCCTGCCTTTTGACATTCGGCAACCACTTGAAGCGTTAGTGTGGTTTTACCCGATGATTCAGGGCCGTAGATTTCGCATACACGCCCACGAGGCAAGCCGCCTATGCCAAGGGCTACATCGAGCCCGAGTGTACCAGTAGATATGACTTCAATATCACGCGTATCCGTCGCGTCTCCCATGCGCATTATCGCGCCCTTGCCGAACTGCTTTTCTATTTGGCCGAGGGCTGCTGATAGTGCTTTTTTTCGATTGTCGTCCACGTTCGTCTCCTTTGTGAAGGTGCTACGGAAATACCACTCCTTGGGCGTTTGACCGTAACAACGATTATTTCACAAAATGCAGACTTCGTGTGTGTTCAGAAGGAAAAAATACTGTAAATATTTCCAGATATTATACTTTGCGTACCCACTGTGATTAAAAACAGCTGGAGCGCATGAAAATGGAAATATTATGCAACAAAAGAATGATGAGTTATCTGCCAAAATTGCAGTTGATAAGGAAAAACTAACAGAAGAATATATCGCCGAATTAATTTACTCGGCAATAAGGCTTAGTAGCCCCGAAGTTTGGGGGCTTAACGGATGGGGCTTGAGCGATAAAAAGAATCGCACTGTAACCCTTGATGGAAGCATAAATTTTGCTGCTGTGGCCAAGCACATCAGTTCTGAGCTGGCCAAAAAAGAGCGGCCCCCTTAAAACCCAGAAAAAACATCTGGATTACGGTAAACAGCGTGTTGATAGAGTTTTTGTTTATTTCGATCGTAGACATTTCGCCATCAATGCCGTAGAACAAGGTCTCGTTTTTATTATCAAGCCCACTCATTTTCATCCTGAAGCTACTTTGTTCGAATGCATCCAGTCCAGGGTGTGCCGCGGGGTTTCTTAGCTTTTTTATTTTCGGAAATTTGCTATCGTAGAATTTTTGGGCATCCCTAAGCTGCTTCAGATCAACTGAAGACTTCAATTCAGGGGCTTCATGTATTAGGTTCACTCTAATCTGACGCATTATGTCTTGTACTTCAAAGACGTTAATAGCGTACTGCTTGGCGGCAATGGTCTTCCATGAATATATTTCAGCGCAGCTGGCATTCAAGTCTCGCTGCAAGTCAAAGTCATCAATGTCGGCGCGATCAATTTTGTCTCGATAATTCTGCGCCATTTGCTCCAGATAATGGAAAAGGTTTAGCGCTTGAATCGCGTCATTATATTGCTGAAACATCGATTCCAAAGCATCCTGAAGGCGATGGGCGGGCGTCGTCATTTCGTCAGAATTAAGCGGCAATTGAGGCACTGGCCGCTCCCGAAAACGATGCTCAAAATAAAACAGATTAAGACCGCCCATCTGTCTTAATTCGCATTAATGCGTTATCGAAAAGCTTCTTTTTGGACTTTTCTGCCTGCAGCTCAATAGCAGTTTCGATAAACCGCGCCGATTGTTCTTCATCGTCCTTTTTTACGGCGTCCGTACTTTCGGTCTTTCCGCTCTTTTTCTTCATTGAGTAGTTCTTTCGTAAGTCAGACGCTTGCCGACGACACCAGACAGGATAGCATCAGCCCGCTCGGAGTCGTTCACATTAAGCGCAGAGCGGTTATTATAGCGAAAGTCAAACTCAGCCAAGTAACGGTTTAGGTGGTTGTGAGCGCAGTGCTGATAGGTGCCACGCATACCGCGCTTGAATACTGAAAAGTAGTTTTCAACCGTGTTGGTGTGAATCTCAGGGTTGCCTTTCTTAACATATTCGCCTTGCGTGTGGTTAACCACATGATGGCCAGCATAGTCTTTGGCAATGACTTTGTACATTGGCGCGCCATCTGTCATTAACTGGGCTTCACGAGCAACGTTAGCGGCTATGACAGGCTTTAGTGCATCGATTGTTACCTTGCTCATGGTGATGCTTTTAGCTTGCTTAGTCTCACGATCAACCAGCGACAATACTTTGCGCTTCTTGCTACTGTGCGTGCCTGAACCGTGGCCCTTATGGCTTCCCATATAGGTTTCATCAGCTTCAACAAGACCGCCACCAGAACCGAAGTTATTGAAATCGTCGCCTTTCATCGCCTCACGGATGCGGTGAGACATAAACCAAGCAGTTTTGAGAGTAACGCCAAGAGTGCGGTGTAACTGGTTGGAGCTGATGCCTTTCTTACTTGATGCGATTAAGAAGATAGCCTGCATCCAAAGGTGCATCTTTACGTGGCTAGACTCGAAGATTGTTCCAATTTTGACCGTAAATGGCTTGCGGCATTCGCGACACTTGTATGTGCCAATGCGAGTTGATTTGCCTTGCATCTTAGTAATGCGGTCACCACAACCACAGCGAGGGCATACAGGGCCATTTGGCCACACCTTCGACTCAACGAACTCATACGCCGCTTCTTCGTTGTGAAAATATGGTTTGGAAAGAATGCTCATCTGTGTATCCCCTTGGTATGAGATATACTATACAGATGCCCAGTGGGTACGTCAAGTATAATAACTGGAAATATTTCTAGTTGTTTGGTTAGTTGTCTAATTTGGCCAAACACTCATCTAATGTTCCGGGAGAAAGCTTTTCCTGTTCCTCGCAAAGCAACGTTAGTTCTTCCTTGATTTCATCTGCACGCTGTTGACGAGCCGCCAGCTTTTCATCGATGAGTCGCTTCTTCTCAGCAGTGGCCTCATGACTGGCTTTATCGGCTTCCAGCAAACGTTTGGCTTCAGCCAGTTTCGCTTCCAGCTCTTCGGCCGTCTCGTTGGCATGCGCAAATGGAGCGCTGAAAACAGACACTAAAACAACAATCGGTAACGCAAAGCGCAAGGCAGAAATTTGTGGCATATGAGCTCACCTCCATTTGTGGTTGAGTCCGCTTTCGCAGCTTCAGTCAATACTAGCGCGCAGGATACTACCACGCAAAGCTTCAACGAGCGCCTTCTCGCGAACAACAGTTCTATTACCTTCAAAATGATAGCTTGATGACAAGGCTTTTGCACCCGCGCAGGTGTTGCCATGAGCAAAAGCTTTACCAGTTTGTGAAGCATCTGACAGGTTCTGCGCATCGGACTCAACTGCCCAACCGATCCACACTGTTCCTACCGGCTTATCCACCGTCCCACCATCGGGGCCGGCTATGCCACTAATGGATACGGCGATATTGGCACCCGCATTCAACAACGCACCGTGCGCCATCGCCTCCACTACCGGCGCGCTAACGGCACCATATTGCCGAAGCGTCTCTTCATCCACGCCTAGCAGGTTCACTTTGGCTTCATTTGAATACGTCACCACGCTTTGCTTGAACCAGGCAGAGCTTCCGGGTCGATCGGTCAACATGGCAGCCACCAGTCCACCGGTGCAGGATTCTGCCGTGGTAATTGTCCATTTTTTTTCCAGTAGTAAGTCAGCCAGTTCAGCGACCAATGTTGCAGCAATGTCGAGCGATGTGGACATACGTTAGTTTCTTGAGGATGTGATGAAGGCAGAGCGTTGGTACACTAGCACGCATGGCGACTGGCAACCACACACCAATGATGCAGCAGTATCTGGGCATCAAGGCAAATCACCCTGACACCCTGCTGTTCTATCGCATGGGCGATTTTTATGAGCTGTTCTACGACGATGCGAAACGCGCTGCCGAGTTGCTCGACATAACGCTAACCGCGCGCGGTAAAAGCGGTGGCAACCCCATTCCCATGGCGGGCATTCCGTATCACGCAGCCGATAACTATCTTGGCCGATTGGTACGACGCGGGCAATCGGTGGCTATTTGCGAACAAACCGGCGATGTGACCGGTAAAGGCCCGGTAAAACGCGAGGTGGTACGGGTGGTCACACCCGGAACATTAACTGAAGAAAGTTTGCTGGCCGCCAGCGATGTGGCTTTGTTGGTTGCGATAAGCGAGAAGAACAAACAATTCGGCATAGCCGCGCTGGATGTTGCCAGTGGTGATTTCAGTGTGCAGCAAATCGACAGCCTTGCAGCGGTGCAGGCAGAAATTGCACGGCTTGCACCTGCTGAAATTCTGCTATCGGAAGATTCATCGCTCACCACATTATTCAGTGACAAACCAGTTACCACCCGAGCACCCTGGTTTTTCGATGGCGATACCAGCCGCGCCATGTTGCTTGAACACTTTGGCACGCAACACTTAAGAGCCTTTGGTTGCGATGAAATGCCTGTGGCCATTAGCGCTGCATCGGTTGCGCTGGGTTATGCGCGGGAAACTCACGTTAGCGGCTTACCCCAAATTAAGCAGTTGCGTGTCGAGCACGCCGACAACACCATTGTGCTCGACCCGGGAACGCGACGTCACCTTGAACTCACCGAGAGCATTTCGGGAACGCAGGAACACACCTTATTTGCGATTATTAATAAAACGGTTAATCCGATGGGGACTCGCCGGTTACGCAATTGGTTACAACAACCAACGCGCGACAGAGATTTAATCGGACAACGCCAGCGAAGCATTAAGGCGTTACTAAAAAATGGCAACGTGCATGAACTGCAACCGATACTAAAACAGGTACACGATGTAGAACGTATTCTTACGCGCATTCATTTGAAGAGTGTGCAGCCCAGAGAGTTGCATCGTTTGCACTTGAGCTTATCCTTATTGCCCGAGCTTCACGCGCAGCTGCAACGCATTAACTGTATTGAAATGACGGCCATTAGTGCAGCCGTTGAAACCCAACCTGCGGCGCACGATCTGTTAGCCAGAGCCATTGTTGATAACCCGCCAGCGGTTATACGCGATGGCGGCTTTATCGCCAAAGGCTTCGATGAACAGCTCGACGAGCTAACGCAACTTAGTAGCAATGCAACCGACTTTTTAGAACAACTCGAAAAGCGCGAACGTGAGGCTACCGGCATTTCATCTTTAAAAGTCGGTTACAACCGAGTGCATGGTTTTTATATTGAAACGAGTCGCCAACAAGAAGCACCCGCACATTATATTCGCAGGCAAACCTTAAAAAGTACCGAGCGTTATATAACGCCTGAACTGAAAGAGCATGAAGATAAAGTGCTTGGAGCAAAAGAAAAAGCACTGGCGCGCGAGAAGCAACTTTACACAGAATTGTTAACGCAACTCGAACCCGATCTTGATCAAATCAGTTTAATCGCGCAGGCACTGGCAAAACTTGATGCCTTGTGTGCGCTGGCCGATGTGGCCGATAAGAACGATTGGCATTGCCCGGAGTTGGTGGAAGAGCCGGGCGTGAACATTGAAGCCGGGCGACACCCGGTTATCGAAGCCATTAGCGATGCACCGTTTGTTGCGAACCCGTTAAGCTTGGATAGCGATACGCACATGTTGCTGATTACCGGCCCGAACATGGGTGGTAAATCGACGTTTATGCGACAGAACGCATTGATCGTTTTACTGGCACATACCGGTAGTTTTGTTCCGGCAAGTAGCGCACGCATTGGGCCTGTCGATCGGATATTCACGCGCATTGGCGCATCGGATGATCTGGCCAGTGGGCAATCAACCTTCATGGTGGAAATGACGGAAGCTGCGAATATTTTACGCAATGCAACCGAGCATAGCCTGGTTTTGATGGATGAAATTGGCCGTGGTACCAGCACCTACGATGGTTTGTCGTTGGCAGGTGCTTGCGCAGAACATTTGTGCACGGTGAATAAAGCCATGTGTTTGTTTGCCACACACTACTTTGAATTAACCGAGTTAGCCAACCGGTTCAACACCATTGCGAATGTGCATCTGGATGCGGTGGAACACAATGGTCGCATTGTGTTTATGCACAAGATTAAACCCGGCGCTGCAAACCGCAGTTACGGTATTCAGGTTGCCGAATTAGCAGGCTTACCAAAAAGCGCATTGGAGAGTGCGCGCTTGCGATTGGCGGCACTGGAAAATGATACAGCCAAGCTGTCCAGCTCTGCTGTCATGACAAATGACGTCCTGATTGATCATGAATCATCAACACCCGTTTTGTCACCAAGCGAACACGAAACCAGTCGGGGCAACGCTTCCACTACCCCCATTAGGGCTAACCAAAAAGTGTCTACAACACCTCAGTTGGATCTGTTCGCAGAGCCCAGCGCGATACAGAACTATGTCACTAATCTGAACCTTGATGAGGTGACACCCCGCGAGGCACTGCAACACCTTTATGAACTCTCGGAACTGATCGAATCGTCAAAATAGTGGCGACTACACAGTTTTCGCAACCGGTCAGTCACGTAATCTGCGCTAGCACTCAAGTACAGAAAAAACCTGAAATATCTGACATTTGTCAACCCCTACCCTATCGATGACACCGGCTTCAGGGCATGGTATTTTGCAGAGATGAAACAATTCAACCGGGTTGGCCTGCTGGTCAAAATCAACGATGAGTCTGTGTCCACCACCATCACAGACGTCATGACACGCATGGATGCAATGGGTGTGGA
>CAKZUP010000158.1 GCA_937922945.1 uncultured Granulosicoccaceae bacterium | reverse complement strand
GTTACCGGAATGGAAAACATTCGCGATGCGATTCCGTTTCCACGTGTGCCCCGAAGCGCACCTTTTTAAATGGTGCGTTGCAGCCATCGTGTGTAAGTTGAAAAAAACCGTGTCGATTTATACTGATTATTTGTATTACATTGACGCACACTATCGCTATTGCTATTTTGACGCTTATAACCGACACTAAAGTTGCGCACGGAAAAGCGCAACGATTTATTACTGGCATCCATTCACGGAGGTTTAACAATGTCATCATTTAATTTGTCCGAAGGCTATACATCGTATAACGGTCTGAATACGCTCTACGGCAAGAAATTGTCCAAGCGCTGTTCGTTCCGGCACGTTGCATGTCACACTCAGCTGAACACTACTATGTTTCGTCGTCACCAAACCGGTTTTACCCTCGTTGAAATGGCCATTGTTCTAGTCATTATTGGTCTTATCCTTGGCGGAGTATTCAAAGGTCAGGCGCTTATCGATTCAGCACGTGTTCGTTCCTTGTCTACCGAGGTGTCTGGTATTCGTGCAGCCTGGTATTCGTTTCAGGAGCGTTATCGTTCCATACCCGGCGACTTTTCCAATGCACAAACGCAAATAGATAGCGCCTCCACGCAAGGTAACGGCAATGGTCGAATCGACGGAGCCGACGAACGCGCCGCTGTATGGCAGCAAATGGCATTGGCAGGATTTATCACCGGTGACTTTAATGGTGCGCAGAATTCTGCCGGCACCGCCAGCGATGTGGCTTGCGCCCCCGGTACATGCCCGAAGAACCCGTTCAATGGCTTTTACAAAATCAGTTACAGCGCTCAGGCGGCCGATGTTGAAGGTTTGGCGCATGAGATTTTTACCGGCGAGCAAATCCCTGTGAGCATTCTTTCGCAGCTGGATAGCAAGCTGGACGACGGTAAGCCTGCCAGTGGGCGTTTCAGAGTGCACCGTGCATATCAAACCGCGTGCACCAAAGACGGACAATGGGATGTCGCAGCAGGACACACCAATTGTGCTGGTGTGCTTAGGGATTAACCCCCGAAGCACACCGACAAAACACCTTATAAGGCACGCTTATGGCCACACAGCTTGAAAACGCAGAACGATTTGCAGCGTTACATAAACGTGATTCCATATTTGTATTACCGAACCCATGGGATGTTGGCTCTGCCAAGATGCTGGCTGGCCTTGGGTTCGAAGCACTCGCCACCACCAGTGCAGGGTTTGCGTTTTCGCAAGGCAAGCTCGACAAAATCGGTGTTATGCAGCGAGATGATGTTTTGCAACACGCGAACGATATCGTGCAAGCCACCAATTTGCCGGTATCGGCAGATCTGGAAAACGGTTACGGTGATTCGCCAGAGGCGGTGCAACAAACCATTCTGGCGGCTGCCGATGCAGGCCTTGCTGGCTGCACCATAGAAGATACCACCGGTGTAGATAGTCAACCCGTTTATGATAAATCCCTGGCTATAGAACGTATCGCTGCGGCGGTTGAAACCGTTGCAAGCCTCGATTTTCCTTTCGTGCTAACTGCACGTGCAGAAAATTATTTGCACGGTCGTCCAGATTTAGACGATACGCTGGCACGGCTGCAAGGTTATGAGTCTGTTGGTGCAGATGTATTGTATGCGCCGGGTTTACCCGACCTTGAATCCATTCGCACTATTTGTAGCGCCGTATCCAAGCCTGTGAATGTGGTGGCCGGTATTGCACTTCGCGGTGTATCGCTTCAGCAGCTAGAGCAAGCAGGCGTTAAGCGGGTGAGCGTTGGCTCGTCACTGGCCAGAACCGCTATAGGCAGCATGATTGATGCGTCCAAAGCCATTATGGAGCAGGGCAGTTTCGCTGCGTTTGAGAATGCGGCGAGCTTTAAAGACATAGAAGCATTAATCGAAAAAGGTTCAGCTTAATTATCGTTGGCATGGCAGTGTCAGGCATAGCTTGTTAGCTATTTCTATATACAGCATGAAGCTAACGTACCTTAAATCATATAAGTTGATATTCAATGACTGATCCAATAACCCATCTGGTGTTTGATCTTGGTGGCGTAGTGATAGAGCTTCGCGGCACACCCATTCGTAATGAGTGGTGTGGCACTGAACAAACACCCGAACAACTGTGGGAGAAGTGGTTAACGTCTAACGCGCCGCGGCAGTTTGAGTCGGGAAAAATCGACCAACAAACTTTTGCGGCCATGATCGTTGAAGAGCTATCGTTATCCATTTCCGAGGCTGAGTTTATTGATTACTTTACCCGCTGGCCAGTCGGGCCATTTCCGGGTGTTAAGCAACTCATCAGCGATTTGCGTCCGCGCTATAAAACGGCGTTGTTCTCAAATTCCAATGCGGTGCATTGGGAGAGAAAAATGAACGAAATGGAATTGGGCTCCGTTTTTGACAACCATTTTGCATCGCATTTAATGGGATACGTAAAGCCGGATAAAGAAGCCTTTGAGCATGTAATTGCCGGGCTTGGCGTTAACGCTGCAAACATCGTGTTTTTCGATGATAACAAAATGAATGTTGAAGCTGCGAAAGTGAGTGGAATGCAGGCCCGGCACGTGGTTGGGTTTGACCAATTGAAAGCGGCACTCGCTGAATTTAGCGAGTAGCAGTTTTGAATACAGAATAGCCAACAAGTCGAGCTGCCAACCAGGCGTTTTGATCACTGTAACGTTAGTAAACTCATTGTTTGTCTGTTAGAAGCTGTGCTTGGCGTCTCATTTGATGCTGTTGTTAGCAAGCTGGTTATTGATGGTGCTCGGGAGTTAAGCGTATAGTGTTGTCGTCTTTGGCTTAGCAACGCCGCATGCGTTTGAATGAGTGTACCCAATAGAATTTTATTCGCTGTAGTGGCATTAGGCCTGCTAACCGTTCTGTTAGCACAGTTTGAGGGTTGGCGTGTTGATCGCAGTCAGCAACAACAACTTCAGGCCAATGCAACCGACCTGAAGCAGCTGCTCAGGCAATTTGCTGTGCTCCCAGCCATTTTAGCCTCTGACCCCAGACTCAGCGCAGCACTGCTGCCGCCAAACGCGGAAAGTTCTACTCACTTAACAGACAGCGCGAACAAACTCCTACGCGTGGCGACTGATCGTAGCGACGCTGCCTTTGCCTTTTTGATGGATAGCACCGGACTCACCGTTGCCGCCAGCAATTTCGAGCACCGCTTGAGTTTTGTGGGTAAAAACTATGGCTTCAGGCCTTATTTTACCAAGGCGATGGGTGGTAGCTCTGCCACGTACTTTGCTGTGGGTGCCACTACCGGTATAGCCGGTTATTTTGTATCGGAACCAATAGTGCAGAACGGTGAAATACTGGGTGTTATCGCGGTTAAGCTCGAACCGCAGCAACTGCCGGTATCGTGGAATACTGAAAACAATATTGCTTTAGTTACCGATGAACTGGGCGTGGCAATACTCTCTACTGATCAACGGCTACTCTACAACCGCACGAAAGAATTAAGTAACAACGCACTACGTCTTATCGACGAAGAGCGTCGCTATTCCATTGCGCGTGATACCTATCTGGATACGCAAAACTATAATCGTTGGCGATGGTTATCTGAACAAGGGAATTCGTTCGCAGCTTACCGAGTCGGTACCATTCCCATCGAGGTTGAGCCCTGGTCGCTGAGCCTGTTAACCCCGGTGCGTGACATTCACGTGAAGGTGATCCGGAATCTTGTGGTGTTGCTGGGCGTTGCGCTGTTGCTGGGGTTGTTATGGCATGTGTACCGGCAACAAGTGCATTTAGCGCGCGAGCGAGCCAAACTCACCGATCGTCTGGAGCAGCTTGTACAAGAGAAAACGCAAGAATTAGAAAGTGCACAACAAGCGTTAATTGCCGAGTCGAATTACGCTATGTTGGGAAAAATGTCGGCAGCGATTAACCATGAAATTAATCAGCCATTAGCCAGTTTACGGCTCAACCTTGCAACGCTTCGTCAGTTAATCGAGAACGCTGAGAAAAGTCATCGTGGCTCAGCTGAGAATATGCAAACCACGTCTAATATGCACGCGTTGGAGCATTATGCCGGAACAGATTTAGAACAGGATAGCGTGCAATCAACCGTTATTGATCTGGATAGAACGGCAAAACGAATCGGTCGCGTTATCGAAACGCTCAGAGCACTGCCACAGCAGAATCGTTCCGGGTTTGTCCCTGTCGATGTCTATGCGCTTATTGGTGAAAGCGTCAGTAATTTAAAAGCCGACCGGAAATCCTTATCCCGATTTTTAACCGTGGACTTACCTTCAGATGAAGTGCCTGCTCCGAGCGTGCTTGGACAACCCATATTGTTACAGCAGGCGCTATTGAATATTCTCTACAATGCGCTTGATGCTGTGGCAAACGTCGAAAAACCTTTCGTTGAGTTGAGCGTATCGTTAATTTCAGAGCAAGTGATCATGGAGGTTTACGATAATGGTGCCGGTGTAAGTCCGAGTATGGAATCCGCATTGTTTGAACCGTTTGAATCAGCACCTGAAAAGGT
>CAKZUP010000157.1 GCA_937922945.1 uncultured Granulosicoccaceae bacterium | reverse complement strand
GTTATCGTTTTAACGATGGTGTTGTCCTTGTTCCCGCCGTATCTTGCCTGGACAAAAATAGGTTTGTCATTGGCATTTGTGTTGTTTTTTGTACCGCTACTGGTACGGTGGTTATACCCGCATGATAAACCGCTCTCTTTATCCGGCAGTATCAGTAAGCCAAGCGGATTTTTTGCCGTACCGGTGCCCTCGTGTTTCATGCCAGCGCACACGTGGGGCGCCGCGATAATGCAGGTGCTAAAACAATCGATTGTTAATCTCGTCTACATTGTGCGCGTGGCGCTACCGTTAATGATTATTGCAGGTGTCGCTGGTGCAGCGGTTGTCACCATTGCGCCTTTTGATTCGTTGGCGGATTTTGTCCCGATTAAAGGCGGTGTGGCTATTGTTATCGGCTTGTTCCTGCTGGCTCTATTTGCGTTGTTCTTGCCTGTACCAATGGCGTTTGACGTTATCGTGGTGGCGGTTTTATTTCAAGCAGGCTTACCCGCATCATATGCAGCTGTTTTGCTGTTTGCGTTGGGTGTTTTTTCTGTCTACCCATTCATGCTGATATGGAGTCAGATGTCGAAAGCGGTTGCGATCGGTATGGTGCTCGTGCTTGCACTATTGTCTGTTGTTGGGGGCGTGTATGCACATTATGCTCACAAGCGCGATATCATTAAACAGCAAGATGAGTTACTGCGAGGCGTTGCAGCGAACCCAGGGTCTGCCCCCTGGTGGTCGACACAAGACCGGCCAGCTGCAGATTTAAGCCAATTATCGCTAGTGCGCGAATTACAACAGTACTCAATGCAATACAGTACCTTGCTTGAATCAGAAAACGTCATTTTACGTTCAAGGAATCATCATGTACCGACCTCCGGTGCAACGTTTGGTTCAATACCTGTTCAGAACGCTGGCGGATTCACGCGTTTGGACGCTGATGATGTCGGGTTAACAGAAGGGCATAATATCTCGTTGCAAAAGCTACTGATTCCTTATGGTGAAACGCGCTCAATCGCGTCAGGCGACATTCACAATGACGGTTGGCACGATATTGTGGTGGCATCAAGCAAGGGTATTGGTGTCTATGCCAACAGGCGCGGTTCAACTTTCCAGCAACAAGAAATTCGCATACCGCAATTCGTCGATACTCACATTGGTGCGGTGGCGTTGGTGGATTTAACCAACGATGGTTGGCTCGATTTATTTGTATCAACGTGGCGCAATGGTACCTGGATGGTCGTTAACGACCATGGCGAGTTTCGGCCAGATGGATTGCAAGAGCTGCCCAATAGATCAGATGCGTTACTCGTCACCGCGCCTGCGTTTGGCGACATCGATAATAATGGTGAACTGGATATTGTATTGGGCAATTCAAGCATCGGCAATATTCGACAGGATACCTCTTTAACAGTTGCCCGCAATCGCGTGCTTATGCAAAACAATGGCCGGTTTGAAGCAGCGGACTTACCGGGTGTTGCGGCTGAAACGCTGAGTACACTGCTCGTCGATTTGAACGGCGATAATTGGCTTGATTTAATAGTCGGCAATGACTTTGCTGCATCAGATATTGTGTATCTGAACGATGGAACCGGTCAGCTTCAAATGCAGCCATCGAGTAATGCGCTCTTGCCGAACGGTGGTAGGAGTACGATGAGCCTGTCCTCTGCCGATATCGATAATGACTTAGTTTCGGAAGTTTTTCTTGCGCAAAAGGCTTGGGAGCGGGGTAGCGTTACGTGGTATTCACCCGAGGCTATCTGTAGCGAGATTGGAGCCGATCAAACCCGGCAAGATTGCGAACGCCTACATCAATTGGGCGAGGCTATGCGCAGTTTTGCAAGAAGTGGCAGTGCGTTCACCTGTCAAGAGCTTGATCCTTCATTGCGAAGCGATTGCCTGGCACTTAAAGTGTTCACCGACGAGATTAATAAACGACCAAGCCGTGTTGGTTGTGAAACCCTGGACAAAGGCTGGCCCAGGCTGGCTGAGGATTGTCGAGCGTACAGTAGCGCCTACGAGGCTCCCACCGAAGCTCAACTGGATGCCGGGTTGCCCAGCATCATGAGTCGTAATTTTTTGTTTGCCAAAGATGATGGTGATCATTACAGCGACGCTGCGCGAGCGTTGGGATTGCAGCACGGTGGTTGGTCTTGGAATGCAAAATTTGCCGATCTTGATAACGATGAATGGCAAGACTTGCTGATTGTCACCGGTGTACCAATGGCACGACTTCGTCATCCGCTATACCTCTACAAAAATAATGCAGGTGTTGGTTTTACCGATGTTGCTGACGAGGCAGGTTTATCCAGTAACCTGGATATTGTCTCGTACACTTACATCGATATGGATAACGATGGTGATCTTGATGTCATCATGGCACCGGTTGTGGGGCCTTTGATGGTTTACCGTAACGATTACTCTGGTGGATCAATAACCGTGGATTTGGATGACGACATGGGCAATAGTAAAGGCATCGGCGCCAACGTTACTATTCATTATGCAGACGGCAAGAAACAAATGAGAGACTTGTTGGCAAGTGGCGGTTATCAATCATACGATGCTCCAATACTTCATTTTGGTATGGGAACCAACGAATCGGTATCTAATATATCCGTACGTTGGGCCGACGGCGAGTTCACCACACTGGACGGTAACTTTGCAGTCGGTCAACACTATTCTATAAGCCGTGCTGCAAGCCAGACTCAGTAGTGGGGAAGCATGAGCAATCAGAATTCCATGTCATCAAGCTTTAACGGCCCTATTTTTAATGCAACGAGCGTGGCCGCGGAGTTTCGCAAATCAGGCTTTGCCATTTTACGCAACGTTTTTGATAAAGCGTTTATCGATTTATTGCATACAGAATTTGTACAGAATTACAAACACCATCTTATACCGGAAGATAAGGAAGATGCGCTCACCGTAGGAAATAAGCGTTATAAAACCTCGGTTG
This sequence comes from uncultured Granulosicoccaceae bacterium, assembly GCA_937922945.1. Taxonomy (GTDB): domain Bacteria; phylum Pseudomonadota; class Gammaproteobacteria; order Granulosicoccales; family Granulosicoccaceae; genus Granulosicoccus. The sequence continues at coordinate 34,035 of CAKZUP010000157.1, read as the reverse complement.
AATTGAATGCCCCTTTCGATTCAATCGATCTATTGGCCAATTCACAGATTATGCCTGCGGTTCGCAAAATAATTGATGACAAGGTGGTACTTGCCAGTGTGGTGTGTGTGACTTCATTGCCAGGTGCGCAGGAGCAATCTTCGCACCGCGATCACCCATGGTTGTTCGGTACCCCTATCGATCGTTTGTTACCAAGCTATGCCCTTAAAATGGTGGTTCCGCTGGTACCGATGAATCCTGAAACAGGAACCACTCGTGTTTGGCCTGAGAGTCAAAACAACGTAGATGCAGTCGCTTTAGATAGCGACAGCGTCGACCCGGTTCTGGATGCGGGTGATTGCATGTTTACAGACTACAACCTCATGCATCAAGGGCTTGCTAATAAATCCGGATATCCACGTCCTGTCTTGTTTTTAAGTTACGCGAAGCACTGGTTTCGTGATGAGCAAAACTTCCAGAAGCAAGAGCATCTTGTTGCTTCTAAAAGCGTACAGAGAAAACTCAGTGCAACAGACCCTTGTCTGTTTTCGCGAGTGCAAGCGAGCGATTATTAGATTATTGATACCACTTCGCGCATGAGTAAACAAGAACCCTTATCGGATGCTCGTTAAACCACAGAGGTTACTCATTAAGCGACCGCTAGCTTCTGGATGGAAAAACACCCTCCAAACAGATAACGTAATTCAGCGCCAGGTACGGCCCACGATGATGTACTGCCTGACTCTGGCCTGCATTGGCAACCGACACGGAATCAGGATGCAGGGCACGATTCTGTTTTGATGCATCTGGGTCGACGTACCCTTCGTGCGCACCAAGCATACGATTTTGCATGTCCTGTTGATTGCCCAAATCAGTCTCGCCATACAAGGTTGCCGTATGAGAGTGAGGTGGCAGCTGGCCCTCTGTCAATGTGAATTGTTCTTGCCCTCCTCTTTGACCTTGGCTATGACTGCTTAGACCTGGTCCCATTCCGAAGTGAATGGCTGCGCGCCCTCTTAAGTCTGGTAAACCAAACGTTGTTCGTCCGTCGCCACCATAAAAGGTTCCTAGTAATGAAAATAATGCTTGGTATTGTGCAATGGGCAATAGTTGACCTTCACACATAGCCCAACCGCGTGGCGCGAAATTAAAACCAACGAGTTTAATGTCTCCCAGATATGCGTCGCTCATATACTTCTCCTTATAAATTAAAAAACGTTTTAAATTAAAAACGATAATTTGCTTGATTGGCTAATAACCTACTTTTACTTTTTGTTTGTTGATCAGCCAATTGCTGGTGTTCTGATTGTGAATTCTGAAACAAACTATGTAACTGATTATTTCGTTTATTGAACGATATTATTACTTTTAGCTTCTGGTTGGATAAAGACCAGTCAACGCAATGACATACGCAACCGCTAGATAAGGGCCACGAGCAGTTACCGGTTGACCGCCGCCGGTTTGATTCATGGTGATTGATTCACTTGACATATTTCGTGTTGCCTTGTCTGCATCTCGATTAGTGTAGCCCTCATGCGCCCCTAACATACGATTTTGCATGTCTTGCTGGTTACCCACAGAGGCCTCTCCGTACACGGTCGCTTGATGGTTGTGAGCTGGCATTTGAGTGCTATTTAAAGCGAAACTTTCGGCTCCCCCTTTGGCACCCAGGTTATAGTTTCCAAGACCGGCTCCCTGTCCGTGGTGTATTGGTACACGTCCACGTAAATCCGGCAGGGCAAATGTTGTGCGTCCGTCTCCACCATAAGTAGTGCCTAGTAAGGAAAATAATGCGGTGTTTTGCGCTATTGGCAATAACTGACCGTTGCAAAATGCCCAACCGCGTTGGGCAAAATTTACACCGACAGGTTTAATTTCGCCTACAAAAGGTTCGCTCATATCGTTCTCCCTAATTGCTAATTTAAATAGTCGAAATTATGCCGACTTAGTGTTTTCGAGTTGATGGACAGATTCACTCTCTGATTTTTCTGACCACTCCATGCAATAGTTCAATTCGTTGGTTTTGACTATGTTGAATCCGAGTTTGGAATACAAATTAAACGCTGGGTTATCTTTAACCACATGAAGCCGCACTGCAATATTGGCTTTACGGGCTTTTTCAATGATGTTCTTCAGTATCGAACTTCCAATGCCAGAACCGCGATGGAAGGGTAATAACGTTATGTCAACCACCGTAATTTCTGTATCAGATTGGTCGGTATAAATTCGTCCTATTGGATCCTTTTTGGCGTTCAGGATCAAATTGAACTCACCGTCAGGATAGTGTTTTTGATAATGCGAATGCTGTGCATCGAATTGCGCTTTTAGAAATATCTGTTTTTGTTCTGCACTTAAACCGAAGGCTTGATGAATATCAATTCGTGTAGTTAAAAAGAGATCGACAAGAAAGGGTTGGTCTTTCGGTTCGATTGGGCGGAACGTGTATGTGTTTATCATTTCTAAAAGCGTATTCTTATTGAGCTATGTATTGCCTGACACAGTGTATCTATATAGCTTACAAAACGCTAAGAACAGAAGTAGCATACACATAGGTATTAGAGTGATACCCGTTTGGGTAGTGCGCTACCCATATGGACCAAAGACATCTCTACAGTGCTGCTGAGAGATATTTCAGATACGTTGTCATGAGGCCAATAAGCGATAAGAAAGAGTTCGTATTTTGGTTTGATAGGGAAGAAGGTGTGTGCCTCTCATTCTATAGCGTAAGTTCTATTTTTAACAAAGTTATCGCGTAAGTAATTCAATACATAAACTTCGCCAAAACGTTGCATAAAAGCGTTGTTAACACGAAAGTATTAGTGACCTAAACTTACAGGTAAACTTACATAAAAAGGAATCACGAAAAGCGAAGCTATCGTTTTTGCGGGTGGGAGTCACTTGAATTGATTTAGAAAAATACCTTATTTCACGAACTACTTTATACAATCCACTTTAGAAGTGAGCGCGCTGTTCGTTTACGTGACTATTGCTATAATTGAGGCATGTTGTTTGAGCACGTCCACATCCATGTGAACGATGCAGCCCCAATGTAGATCAAAATATTAATATTCGATCAATATCAGACTTACGCAGTATTTAAATAAGGTCGAGTAAGCCCATGGTTCTCTCAATTTCGTGTTTTGTTTCGTTAGTCAGTTCCACCAGTGGCAATCGACACGCCGGTAAACATAGTTTGAGCAAAGAGGCTGCGAATTTCACACCAGCCGGGCTGGGCTCAGAGAAGAGTGCCTGATGTAAAGGCATTAGTCTACGTTGAATATCTAGCGCAGAGTTAAACTCTTGGTCTGCACAAGCCGATTGCATTTGTGCGCATAAGGCGGGGGCAACATTCGCTGTAACGGAAATACATCCTTGTCCACCATTTGCATTGTAAGCAACGGCTGTTGGGTCCTCGCCAGAGAGAAAACTAAACGGCTTATTTATGAGTAACTTTTCTCTAATGGGGCGTGAAAGGTCCGCAGTCGCATCCTTAACGCCAACCACGGTGTCGAATTCAGCAATCCTGCTGAGTGTCTCTGGTTGTATATCGATAATGGTTCGGGGTGGTACGTTGTATACAATAATGGGTAACCGAGTAGTTTCATGCAGACGCTTGAAGTGTTGGTAGATACCTTCCTGGTTAGGTCGGTTGTAGTAACCCATAACCTGTAGCACGGCATCCGCTCCGACGTTGGCTGCATGCTCTGCGTATTGAATAGCTTCGGTCACGTTGTTTGAGCCGGCACCGGCAATAACAGGAATCTGCCCTGCCACTTCCTGAACGACTATATCGATTACACGTTCGTGTTCTTGTTTGGATAGTGTTGACGATTCTCCCGTTGTGCCTACTGGTACCAGTCCGTGTGTTCCGTTATCAAGGTGATATCGAACCAGGCTGGCCAGCGCTTTCTCATCCAATTCATCTTGCTTAAACGGTGTTACGAGTGCAACGAGCGAACCATTAAATCTGCTTATATCCACGGCGGCTTTTCTCCACTGAGTTAGTGGCAGCCTGAATCTGGAATAAGGTTTCGCTATTCGCGTTGCTATTCTAAGACCGACCCCGAAACGAAAAAAACCTCGGGAGCCGCTGCAGGCTGCCGAGGTTTCTATTAAAAAGTGACCTTGTACCTACATGCGCGCAACTGTTGAGACCTGTTTTTTAAAGACAGGTTTACAGATTGACTTACGGTTAGATTTACAAAAATGTTTGCAAACCGGTGTGTTTTGCGCGAGGACATGTTTCGACAAGTTCATTTTTGCAGAGTAAGGGAACGCCAACAGCTTGTCAAATAGGGCTGAGAACAGATGGGTGCTAAATGTGGAAATACTGTGTAAATATGATGCTGCATGGGAAAATGGCCGATAATAGGGCATGCGGCTCAAATACCAGATCTTCCTCACATTAGTCAGCGCCAGCGCCTTACTCATCGCTATTATGTTTGCGTTGAGCAGCTGGAGCTTTAATCGTGGATTTCTTGATTATGTGAATCAGAATGAGAAAGATCGATTGAGCCCGGTGGTTGATGAGTTGGTCGATCAATTTGAGCAGTACGGTCACTGGGACTGGGTTAACAGACGCTCAATGCGGGAGTTGTTACCCGAAGGGTGGTCAGCCCAACAGGGCGGCAGAACACCGGGCAAGCAGAATCGTTCTAGCACAGATGTTAACTCATCGAAACCGCCACCAAACTCGAGCCGTCGCAGAGCGAATCGCTTTGCTCCCTTGGTATTGGCCGATAAGGACAAAACCATTATCAGCGCCTCGGCGAAGTCCTCCAGACAAACCCAATGGATAGAGTTGCGCAGTAACGATCAGATCATCGGTTTTCTGGGTTTTCCCCAAGTCAGGAGAGTAGACAGACACTATGATCAAGTGTTCGAGAGCAAGCAAAGAAAGAACATGCTTTGGGCGGCCTTGGCTATGGTTCTTATCTCGGGGCTATTGTCGATTCCACTTGCAGAACTTATTGTGCGCCCATTGTTAAAAGTGAATCGTGCTGTTGACGAAATAAGCGGTGGTAATTACGCGCACCGTGTGCAGCTTAGTAGAGGCGATGAGTTGGGTGATCTGGCCAACAATGTCAATATGCTTGGGCTGTCTTTAGAGAAAAACCGAGACGCGAGACAACGCTGGATTGCTGAGATCTCACATGAACTGCGTACCCCGGTCGCTGTGATGCGAGGGGAGCTCGAGGCCATGCAGGACGGTATTCGCAGTCTGGACAGGCAGGCGATAGATTCACTGCACACGGAAGCCTTGAGGTTAGGTCGTCTGATAGACGATTTACACACGCTATCAATGTCAGACGTTGGAGCGCTTAACTATCAAATGGAGAAAACGAGCCTGAAAGGCTTATTGGAGCGTTTTCTCGGTAGCGCAGAAGCCATTTTGGAACAGCATGAATTGTCGCTAACACACGATTTGTCTCCGTTACCGATGAACATTCAGGGCGATGTTCGACGACTTGAGCAATTGCTCGCTAATCTGTTGCAGAATACGTGTCGGTATACGAATGCAGGCGGGCAGTTAGAAGTCAGGCTCTCGGGAGAGAAGAATAATGGGCGACAGGAATGGGTGATGGATTGGTTCGATTCAAGCCCGGGTGTTGATCCCTCCGTGATTTCAAAACTGTTCGATCCACTATTTCGAACCGATGAATCCCGCAATCGGGAGCTGGGAGGAAGTGGGCTTGGGTTGTCAATTGCAAAGAGTATCGTTGATGCCCATCAAGGCAGTATCGACGCCTGTGAGTCCAGTCTGGGCGGATTGCACTTGAGAATTAGCTTACCAGCGAGCAAATGAATCTATGACCACTATCGCGATAGTAGAAGATGAACCAAAATTGTCCGCGTTGCTCAGTGATTATCTGCAGTCCGCAGGCTTCGAAACCAGATGCTATGACAATGGGACGCTTGCGTTAACTGAGCTAAGCGAGCAGCCGGTAGACTTTATCCTGCTCGACTTGATGTTACCGGGTACAGATGGAATGGAAATATGCAGAACCCTGCGTAAAACATCCAACGTACCCATCATCATGATCACTGCCAAAGTGGAGGAAATTGACAGACTCTTGGGGTTGGAGATTGGGGCAGACGATTATATTTGTAAACCATTTAGTCCAAGAGAAGTGGTTGCGAGGGTAAAAACCGTTTTACGACGAAGCGCTGGTTCAATTGAGCAGGCTGGCAGTGTCGATGGGTTCGATCTGAATGAATCGGCGGCGATAGTTCGAGTTAACGGTGAGGAGTGCAGCTTAACCTCAGTTGAGCTAAATCTGCTTAAAACTCTGCACGCTAGCCCCGGCAGAATCTTTAATCGCGATCAGTTGATGGTTCGTATTTATCCTGATAATCGAGTCGTAAGTGATCGAACTATAGATAGCCATGTTAAAAAACTACGTCGCAAGCTCCAACAGCTTGATTCAACGAATGAATACATACATTCCGTATACGGTATTGGTTACAAGTTTGAGTTGAATTCCTGAGGCTTGGCATTAATAACAGTCTCGGTTTACAGGCCTGTAACCGGACTAATTTCGCATTCATAATCCTTTCACTATTACTGCACATTGTTTGCATCTTCTCAGCCGATAATTACCTCAAGTCCACAGCAGCAGCAAGGCAAGCGCGGTGGATTGATCATTAATTAATTTTCTAATTATTAGGGGTAATAAAATGAGCAAGAACACTAACATTAAATCTTCGATGATCGCGGCAACTGTTGCGGCTGGCCTTTTCTCTGGTGCAGCTCTGGCGTTAACGCCCGTGCAGCTGAGCGATACCGACGGCGATGGTGTTATCTCTGCCGAAGAAATTACAGCTGCTCGAGACGCTTATAAAAGCGAAGTACTCTCGCAATTTGATGCAGATGGCAACGGCGAGTTATCTCGCACTGAGCGACGAGCGATGAAAGATGCTCGCTATGACGCCGCATTAGTCAACTTCGATGCAGATGGCGACGGTGAACTCTCTCGCGATGAGCGACGAGCGGCTAAAGAGGCCCGCAAAGCCGAAACTGAAGCCATGCTCGATGTAAACGGTGATGGCGAAGTGTCTGCAGAAGAAGCCGCCGGGTTTGAAGCGGTTAAGCAAGAGCGCGGTGAAGGTCGGCACGGAAAGCGTGGAAAGAAGGGCGGTAAACGCGGCGAAATGGCGGCTGACGAAGGCTAACAATACGTCATGCGCATCGTTCGTAAAACCCAGCCAAGCCCTGTTCACCGCGTAATTAACGTGGTGAGCGGGTGGGTGGCTGGGTTTGAGTCTGGTTCTTCATCTGCTAATGGCAATACTGCTAATGGCAATACTGCCAAATAACGTTGTGTTGCCTAAATTAAACCTACCTGTCGACGACCTTCATCTGTTTTTATAGAAAAGTCTGTACCAGAGTACTCACTTGCTGCGTCGGTACATAACCATGCAATGGCTTTAGCTGGCCACTCTGGAGGAATATGATCAGACATCTCCAGTTGGCTTACAGGATTAATTCCTGAAGACTTAATCGATACCTGCATATCTGTGGCAACCGTACCAGGGCTCATGCCGACTATGCGTATGCCGAATTCCGAAAACTCTTTGTGGGCGCACTTGGTTAACGAGAGCACGCCAGCTTTAGTTGCGCAGTAGTGGCTCCAGCCTTCCAGAGCACCCGTTGCAGCGCCTGAGCTGATGTTGACAATAACACCGCTGCCTTGTTCTTTCATTAATGGCAGCGCTGCTCTGAGTCCGTGATATACGCCTTTTAAATTGACATCGACAACGTTGCCCCATTGATTGGGATCGGATTCTTCTAGTCGGGCAATGGGATCGATTAGTCCGGCATTGTTTACAAGAAAGTCGATCTTTCCGTACTGTGCAACGCACTCGGTTACGGCATTTGCAACCTCCTCGTATTCACTAACATCGCATTCCACCGCACAGGCAGTGCCGCCAGCTTCGACAATTCTGGCAACTATATCGTCAAGCGAATTTTTACTGCGCGCTGCGACAACAACTTTAGCGCCTTGTGCTGCAAATTCGATAGCAGCGGCTTCCCCTATACCCCGGCTCGCTCCGGTTATAACAACGGATTTGTTGGTTAACATCGTTGGTTGTTGGCGCTCCTACGCCGGTGAAATGCCACGCAACCTTTCGGAGCGTCGGCGCAACAGTTCCACTGTAGTGAGTAACAAAATCGAAAATATAACAAGTATGGTAGCAACCGCAAGAATGGTTGGAGAAATTTGCTCGCGGATACCGTTCCACATTTGTCTGGGAATGGTTTGTTGATCAAAAGCTGCAACAAACAGTACGACAACAACTTCATCGAATGATGTGACAAACGCGAATAGTGCACCGGATATTACACCAGGCAGAATCAATGGCAATGTTATTTCCCTAAAAACCGTGATAGGTGATGCGCCCAGATTCAATGCTGCTCTGGAAAGGGAGTGATCGAAACCGACCATGGTGGCGGTAACGGTGATGATAACAAACGGTATTCCCAGTGTTGCATGAGCCATTATCACGCCAATGTAAGTATGGGCTAAACCCGTTTTGGAGTAGAAGAAAAACAAGCCAGTTGCCGTGATGATAAGTGGAACAATCATCGGTGAAATCAGCAAACCCATAATGACCCGTCTAAACGGCATCTCTGGGCGGGACAAGCCCATTGCCGCAATGGTTCCAAGCACGGTGGCTAAAAGGGTAGCGGAGATACCAATAATGGCGGAATTTTTCGCAGCATGCAGCCATTGACCGTTTTCCCATGTGTCTTTCCACCAAGCAGCACCGCGTTCAATCTCGGGGTTTGCCATGCCGTGGGTAAGGATTCTGTCGTACCAACGTAAAGAATAGCCAGCAGGATCGAAGCTCAGCATTTCCTTTGTGAACGTGAAATAGGGTTCAGCGTTGAATGAGAGTGGTATCACCAGCAGTATAGGTGCAACCAGAAACAGAAATATGCAGCCACAAATGAACAAATAAGTGTAATGCCATACTCGCTCACCAAAGGTAGTGTAGGCAGGTAGCTTAGCCATGACTTATCCGAGTTTCATATTGTCTACACCAATTAGTTTGTCAAACAACCAATATAGAACAATGATTATAAAGAGTAGAATGCCGCCGAGTGCTGCCGCCAACGACCAATTCAGTGACTGCAACATATGACGCGCTATTTCGTTGGAAATTAATTGACCGGAGGAGCCACCGACTAGCGCTGGAGTTATATAGAATCCGATTGATAGAATAAATACCAGTAACACACCTGCACCGATACCCGGTATGGTTTGCGGAAAGTAGACCTTCCAGAAAGCTGTCCATGAAGATGCACCGAGTGAGCGTGCAGCGCGCACATAGGTTGGCGGTATGGATTTCATGACAGAGTACAGCGGTAGAATCATAAATGGCAGCAATATATGCGTCATCGCAATGATAGTACCTGCCTGGTTGTACATCAGCTGAACACGATTTTCATCATCGAGTATGTTAACGCCGACCAATACGTCGTTCAGAACTCCCTGACCCTGTAGCAATGCTATCCATGCCGTTGTTCTAACCAGCAACGATGTCCAGAACGGTAGCAACACAAATATCATGAGCAAATTAGAGTAGCGAAGCGGCAATGTCGCCAATAAGTGCGCCACTGGAAAGGCCAGAATGAAACACAGTGTGCTAATCAATGCGGATAGCCAAAGTGTTCTTACAAATAGGGGAACATATATACGTTTTTTTGCATCAACCCTAACGGCGTTGCCGTTTTCATCGTAGCGCATGTCTACAGCGGCCAGATAGAAACTGCCGCCTATCGGATTGGACGCACGCTTCATAACATTCCAAAGATGCTTGCTGTTCCAATCTTTGTCTATTGCGATAAGCGCTTCTTTAAAGGGCGGTTCCAGTCTTTTTGCTTTTCTTGCGCTACCAGTGAACTGACTTCTGGCACCGGGGAATTCATAGTTCATGCGAGTGGCGACTGAGCCAATGGTTTTATTTTCTCTCGCTGTGATTAGATCGCTAACCAGCGCAGCAAAAGCGGCTTCGCCAGGTACATCTGTTATGTCGTTATTACGAAGATACTCTCCAACCGCAGGCATGTTTTCCGAGAACGCCGTGTTGTGGACACTTCGATACAGCATTTGCGCAATGGGAATGGCAAACGTGATGATAATGAAAAGAAGCAATGGCGCAACCAGCCAGAAAGCACGCCATTTGGCTTTCCGTGTAGCGCGTGCCAGCGCAACCTGCAGCGGTGTGCCATCTGCGGAGGTAAGCACTTCGTCGTTAGGTGTTGCTGTTGCCGATTGCATTTAATCGTTTGATATTGGCTTAAGGGAATGTGAGTTCAGTAAACTATGTCAGTAAAGATCGACAACCGCTCCTGAGCAGAGCGGTTGTCGAATTAACAACTAAGTCATTAATTGATAGCTAACAAACTGCTAGCATCAAATTGAATTAGTTAGCAAGCAGCCATGCGCTGAATTGCTCATTCAATTCGTCCTGGCGATCAGCCCAGAATTCAAAGTTGTTAACCAGAGCAGTTTTCATGTTTTCTGGTGCAGTAGGCATGTGTGGAGCCATGTCAGTTTTTCCGTCTTTGTACTTACCAACCAATGCAGCAGAAGATGCGCGTGCTGGTCCGTAGGAAATCCATGAAGCTTGAGCGGCTAGCGGCTCGGTACCAGTTGCAAATTTAATGAATTCCATAGCCAGTTCTTTGTTTGGTGCGCCTTTAGGAATTGCATATAAATCGAAATCGAGGATTTGACCATCCCATACAATTTCAAATGGCTTGCCTTCACCAACTGCTGCGCCGAAGATTCGACCATTGTAGGCAGTAGTCATGACTACTTCACCGTCAGCTAATAGCTGAGGAGGCTGAGCGCCGGCTTCCCACCAGATGACATCGTCTTTGATGCTAGCCATTTTGTCTAACGCTTGCTGAACACCTTCGTCAGTTTCCAGTGTTGCGTATACGTCATCTGGCGCTACACCGTCGGCGATAAGTGCCATTTCCATGTTGGCTTTTGGGCCTTTACGTAGGCCACGCTTGCCAGGGAATTTTTCTGTATCGAAAAAATCAGCCAGGCTAGATGGCTTATCGCCACTGAATTTCGATGAATCGTATGCGAACACGGTCGACCAAACGATGTTGGCAACTGCACAATCAGTGATTGCGCCTTCGATAAAGTCATCCTGAGCAGGTGTACCATCTGGTGCTGCAGGCAATGTAGAAGAATCAATTTCTTCGAGCAAGCCTTCGTCGCAATAACGAATGGCATCTGAATATTCGATGTCGGCGATATCGATAGAGACGTTACCTGCTTCTACCTGAGCTTTGATTGGTGCAGCTGGATTGTCAGAATCAACAGAGTTGATTTTGTGACCAGTCGCAGCCATCCAGGGCTTGTAATAGGCTTCTGTCTGACTAATAGTGTAGGCGCCACCCCAAGACATGATGGTGAGCTCACCAGCGTTTGCTGCTGCTGATGCGAACATCGCCGCACTCACAGCTGTTGATGTCAAAAGCAATTTAACTTTCATTTATAACACTCCCAAAGAGTTTTCATGAGTCGTCGGCATGGACATTAACAAAGATCATATATTCCATGTAAAACACAACGACGTGTTTTTAGTATTACGCGCTTTTGCAAAACCATCGCTACCGGCACGTAAACGGTATTCGATTAAGTGGTTATTTCATCTAATGCTCGGCAATCTTCAGGATCCCAACCTACGGTGGTGCTTTGTCCCACTTCAAGATCGCGTCTGCCAGAGCTGTTACGTACTTTAACTATAAATTCGCTTGTACCAGCCACCGACATTCGAACTCGGATATGGTCGCCAAGATAGATAAGTTCCTCAATTTTTCCCGGTATGTTCACAGGCACAGTACCTGGCTCTGGATCGAGTTCGATTCTTTCTGGGCGAATCGATAATGTGGTGCGAGTACCGACATCGCCATCGACGACTTTTTCAGCAGTTACCTGATCGCCACTGTCGAGCGTGACATGACATACCTTTCCATCAATACCAGTAATGCTGCCGCTAAGTCGATTGTTCTCACCGATGAACTGCGCTACGAAAGAGTTGTCGGGTTTTTCGTATAAATCGTTTGGAGATGAAAGTTGTTGGATAACGCCATCCTCAAACACGGCGATTCTGTCTGACATTGTCAATGCTTCTGACTGGTCGTGGGTCACGTACACAACCGTAACGCCAAGATTTTCGTGTATGTGTTTTATTTCGTACTGCATCTGTTCGCGCAGTTGTTTGTCCAGAGCCCCTAAGGGTTCGTCCATTAAAACCAGTTCGGGTTCAAAAACCAATGCACGAGCAACTGCGACACGTTGTTGCTGCCCTCCGGAAAGTTGTGCTGGCCGGCGTTGGCCGAATTCGGGTAATTCAACCAATTCCAGAATGCGTTGCACTTTTTTATCTATTTCGCTTGGCGAAACATTTCTGACTTTTAATGGAAATGCCAGGTTTTCAGCCACAGTCATGTGGGGGAACAACGCGTAATTTTGAAAGACCATGCCGATACCGCGTTTATTCGGTGGTACGTTATTAATGGGTTTACCGTTAAGGTAAATTTCGCCATGAGTTGCCGGTTCAAATCCTGCCAACATCATCAGACTGGTTGTTTTACCCGAGCCTGAGGGGCCGAGCATGGTAAGGAACTCACCTTGAGCTATATCGACATCCAGATTCTTAACAACGAGAGTTTTCCCGTCATAACTTTTCTGCACGTTATCAAAACGGACCATCGGATTGTCTAGTGACACGCCTTATATATTCCTGTTCTGTCATAAATTCGCCGCTATACTGCTGCGGGAAAGAGTCGCTGTGCGAGTACTGCGTGTCGTTTGGTTCAAGCAGTCCATATAAGCGTCCTGCCTATCGACACAACGTCGTTGGGTCATTTTACTATGAGCGGACATCAAATGCGTTGAATTTGTCCGAAAAACACCAAATCTGGTCGGATTTAGACCGCGATAATTGGCAATAGTTGTGTTCGAAGTATCAATTACTGGTGTTTCAATCAAGAAAGAGAAAATGCACCGATTGGTCAATTCCTATTGGTCAGTTGACGTGATAGTTAACATTTGCTCCCGCGTTGACCAAACGGTAGATTTTGAGACATAATCGTTTCAGGGGGCAGCGAGCGCCTCGTGAGGCGCCAGCCAGAGAATCGCATCCAAATTACTTTTAATTTCGTTTATAACGAGAGGATGCTATTGTGGCTTCACCTATTCAAATCAATGTCAACCAACTCAAACGACTGGTTGGCACTCCTACATCACCCGTTCTGATCGACGTCCGTATCGATGAAGACTTCAACGCAGACCCTTATCTTATCCCGGGAGCCAAACGGCATCCATTCAATGATGTTGAAGCATTAGTCGCGTCTTTGCACACTAAGCGTGCGGTTGTGTACTGCCAGAAAGGCTTAAAAATCAGTGAAGGCGCTGCAGCTATTTTGCGCGCCAACGGTGTGGCGACCGAAGTGCTGGAGGGTGGACAATTCGCTTGGCGTGATGCCGGTGAACCGATGGTCGATGTATCCAAGTTGCCTGAAAAAAACCGTCATGGTCAAAGTGTGTGGGTGACTCGATTACGACCAAAAATAGATCGTCTTGCTTGTCCGTGGCTTATCCGTCGATTTGTTGATCCCAACGCACAATTTTTATTTGTAGCATCGTCTCAAGTAGAGGCAGTGGCTGAAAAGTTTTCGGCAACGCCTTTCGATATCGAAGGTGCATTCTGGAGTCATCGCGGCGAACAATGCAGTTTCGATACGATGATTGAAGAGTTCGGGCTAACCAGTGAGCCACTTAAAAAGCTTGCTCTGATAGTACGGGGTGCTGATACAGATAACCATGGGTTAACGCCAGAGTCTGCCGGGTTGTTAGCTGTATCGCTCGGTTTATCGCGCATGTATGCCGACGATCTGGCTCAATTAGATGCGGGCATGCTTCTTTATGATGCACTTTACCGTTGGGCTAGAGATGCCACGGATGAGCGGCACAATTGGCCTTCGGCAGACAAAAGTCTGTAGCGGGGTAGGTGATGAGCATCCAACATCCTGCGCAAGACACTGCGCCGGTTTCCCTCGCGCAGGCATTCAGTGTTTGGGCGAAAGTCGGACTATTATCGTTTGGTGGTCCGGCCGCCCAAATTGCTTTGATGCATCGACTCATTGTTGATGAAAATAAATGGCTCAGTGAAAAACAGTATTTAAGCGCGCTGAGCTTTTGCATGTTGTTGCCAGGGCCTGAAGCAATGCAGCTAGCCACTTATTCTGGTTGGCGTATGCATGGCCTTCGTGGTGGCCTATTGGCCGGCTTGTTATTCGTTTTGCCCGGCGCAATTATCATCCTGGCATTAGCAACAGCGTATGCTGTCTACGGAACACTTCCGTTGGTTGAAGGCTTGTTTCTGGGTATTAAAGCAGCAGTCATTATTGTTGTTATAGAAGCACTTTTAAGAGTGGCTAGCAAAGCATTAGTTTCGCCCGCACAATGGATAATTGCTTTACTTGCTTTTATTGGAATCTTTTTTCTGAATGTACCTTTCCCACTTATAGTTATTGTGGCAGCTACTGTAGGCTATTGTCTGCTTAATCGGGTTGCTGAAGGTTCTGGCGTTCCAGCGCCGGGTAGAAAGGAATTTGTTTCAACGCTTTGGACTATCGGTATTTGGCTGTGCGTATGGTGGTTGCCGATACTCGCACTTTGGGTAATCGGTGCGGACGAATTGCTTCTGCACATTGGTGCTTTCTTCTCAAAGCTTGCGATCGTCACGTTTGGCGGCGCATATGCGGTGCTTGCCTATCTTGCGCAAGACGTTGTAACGCAATTCGGTTGGCTCAATACAGGTGAGATGATGGACGGGTTAGGCTTGGCGGAGACGACGCCCGGGCCGCTTATACTGGTAACTGAGTTTGTGGGCTTTCTTGCAGGTTTTAAAGCGGGCGGAATTGGCCTTGCGTTTGCTGCTGCTGGTGTCACTCTTTGGGTTACATTCGTGCCCTGTTTTTTGTGGATATTTGCTGGTGCACCTTATATTGACTGGCTGAGTGATCAGCCTCGATTAAAAGGTGCGATGTCTGCAATTACCGCAGCGGTAGTTGGCGTCATATTGAATTTGTCGCTTTGGTTCGCATTGCACGTGTGGTTTGCTGACGTGCAAATCGTTGAACACGGCTTGTTCCGTTTTTTGAATCCCGATTTGAATACACTAGACTGGCGTGTTGTTGTACTAAGTGTGTTGTGTGCTGTTGCGGCGTTCAGGCTGCATTGGTCGATAATAAAAATATTACCCATTGCCGCCATATTAGGATGGAGTTTGTCAGTACTCTTTTAAGCTGCTCTATCATCCTTATTTGGCCGATTCGGTAAGGGTAGGTCAATGAATTGTTTATCCTGACAAAGTAGTTGGGTAATTTCGCTGGCTGGGACTGCAGGTGAATACAAGAACCCTTGTACTTCATCGCAGCCCAGAGAGCCAACAAATTCTGCTTGCTCTGAGTGTTCTATCCCTTCCGCAACCAAACCGAACCCCATGCCCTTCCCAAGCTGCACAACAGATCGAACGATTGACGCACCGGCTGAAATTCCTCCATCACTCTGTTTAATATCCATAAGAAAAGAGCGATCAATTTTCAGGTTATCAACGGGCAAACTTTTCAGGTAGTTTAACGATGAGTACCCTGTTCCAAAATCATCGATAGAGAGCCGAATACCCAGTTTTTTGAGTTCGGTTAGTTTGCCAATGTTTTCCTCTACATTGGTCATTGCAGCGCTCTCGGTAATTTCCAACTCAAGAAATCGCGGGTCGAGTTGATATCTTTGTAATGCCTCTTTTATCGTTGATACAAAATGATTTTGCTGAAGTTGAGTAACAGAAACATTGACTGAAATAGCGATTGGCGTACCATCTGCAACCCACTGCGCGGCTTGTCTGCAACAGTAGTGTAGTGCGTAGGTATCAAGCTGTGAAATTAAACCGACCTTCTCAGCCAGCTTAATAAAATCTTGAGGGTGGGCGCGAACTGTTGTGCTTTCTTTATTTGGAATGACCCAGCGCATGAGCGCCTCTACACTAGACATTTTACCGGTGCGTAAACTAATTCGCGGCTGATAGTGCATTTGCATTTGGTTATTTGATAAAGCCGCTCTTAGTTCCTGCGTCAACAACAAAGCATTCTTATCATCGTTAACCATACCTTCGCTAAATTGAACGATACTATTTTTACCGTTTTGTTTCGCCTTGTACATGGCTTCATCGGCATGTTGTATGAGCTCAGCTGCGTTTCTTGCATCCATAGGGAAGTTCGCGCACCCGATGCTTGCAGATATGGATACTTTATTATCATCAAGTTGATAGGGGGCTGAAAGTGCTACCAGTATATTTCTGGCAATAGCACCGGTTGTTGCCTGTTTATCTTCTGGGTGTAAGATCGCGGTAAATTCATCACCACCCAGGCGCGAAATAAATCCGTTGACGTGTTGCGATTCCGCGATACATGCCTCAAGTCGATTAGCTACTTCGTAGAGCACCATGTCGCCGGTGTTGTGTCCGAGCGTATCGTTGATGAGTTTAAATCCATCCAGATCAATAAACAGTAGGGTAAAACCGAGTTCGAGGTTGCTATCATGATCGGCACAGCAGTTTTCGATATAACGCTGAAACTGCAGTCGATTGGCGACGCCGGTAAGAGCATCGTGATTTGCGAGGTACGCAAGCTCTGCATTGACCGATTCAAGAGAATTGGTTTTCTCTTGAAGGGCTTCGATATGGAAATGGGTGCGCATAGCATTGCCTATGCTTTGTGCGGCTGCATCGTTGTAGAGTAGTTTGACATCTGTTGGATCAAGCAACATATAACCATAGAGCCTGTTATCGGAATAAAGTGGGTTAAGCACTAACAAACCTTGAGTTAGCTCATCTTGAAAATGCTCAGGCAGTATATTTTTTGACTGAAATTCAATAGGTGCGCATGGTTCATTTTTATTGTTTCTATACACATGCAGTAGCTTAGCTCTACCATGCGGTGTCGAGCCCATTTTTTCGTATTGCACCAGAAAGCACCGATTGGGTGTAGTGGTGTTTAGCCAAACTTGCATGGCACCGACGACGTCTGTTAGGTTGTTGCAGGAGCTTAACGATAACAGGAAGTCGGCACGGTAGTTTTGCAATCGACTGTGTTCAAAATTGCTATCCATTTCGAGCGACCAAATTCGTTCTTTCACTGTCGACACAGCTATGCTGATAAGTGTGTTGTGTTCGCCGTGGTGTTTGTAGTGTTTTAGCCTGTTACTAACTGACTGCACTTGGTCCGCCAAGTTAATCCACCAATGGGTGTGCTTGGCGATAGTGTCATCTTTAATATTCTCTAATAGCTGAACTAGTTCATTTGAACCATTGTCAATCGTTTGCCAAAGGGCTTCTGTGATATCTTTCAGGGCTATTGAATCAGGTGGTTCCAATCCATCCATGCGTTCTGTCAATAGTTTTCGAATTGTTTGTTCATTCAACGTATCGGAGAGCACGCTTTCATGCTGTGTAGATTGTGTCGAGCGCCTGACTATTAGCTCAGTGGGCAGGCAAATCGATTGAATGGCTGCTTTTTCTGCGTCAAGCGGGTTTTCAATCTGTTCTAGTAAAAGGGTAACGGCAGTTTGTGCCATTTTTGTCAAAGGTTGCCGTACCGTGCTGATTGCCGGCGAATGCTGTGTGGCTTCGCTGGTATCGTCGAAGCCGCTGACTGCTACATCTTCAGGTATCGATAGTCCGTGTGCTTTTATAGCCTGAGCCGCACTGGATGCCATGACATCATTTGCGGCGACGATACAATCAACTTTCTCAGCTTCAAGTAGCGCACTGATTAGTTCATATGTATCAAATAGACTGTAGTCTCCGTTAATATAGTGCATGTGAGATGCATCTAAACCAGCTTGAGTGATTGAGTTCCTGAATATCTTTTCTCGCTCAAGAGAATAGATATCATCTTCGTGGCCTCGGATAAATACAAAGCGCTTACGTGAAGGAACGCTTAACAAGTGCGACATGATTTTACTCATACCGACTAATTCGTCCAGATACACGCTATTGATTTCAGGTACATCCATGCCAGCGCTAACCAAGGGTATGTTGTAACTTGTCAGAAAGTCTTTAACTATTCCAAGCTCAACACCATGGCCGATCGTACCTGATAGCGAAACAATTCCGCTTATATTAAAGTCACTGATTTGTGCGTAAATGGCATTGCAGACTGTATCGGCTTTAGCATCGGATTCCCCTGAACAGAGGGTGTTACCAGCAATGCACAGGCATCCGTATCCCGCCTTCTCCAGCTCGGCAAACAACCGGGTGACGATACCTGCCTGGTATGCATAGTATCGATCGGTCAATATCGCAATGATTGGTTTCGGCTTGTCAGTCATATTTATACAGCCCGTCGTTACATCAATATGCGATCGCGGGAATAAAGTCGTATTGCAACAAGCAGCATAAATGCGGTGGCGATGAACGTACCGCCAGCAGACAATATTATATATAAAGCTGGAATAGGGTCACCCAGCACAGTTCGTTCGAGCAGTTGATACTGACTCATCATAGGAATGGGCATGATTGCCAATTCAGACCGAATGGTCACAAACTGCAAGATAAAGAACGGTGCCATTGGAATTACCATCAGCACGCCGAGATAGGTTTGTGCTTCTTTTGAGCTGCGGGTAAAAGCGGAAACAGTAATTAATACGGCGGCGATAAACGCGATTAATGGCGATGCGACTAAAAACGACTTGAATATGG
Source organism: uncultured Granulosicoccaceae bacterium (assembly GCA_937922945.1). Taxonomy (GTDB): domain Bacteria; phylum Pseudomonadota; class Gammaproteobacteria; order Granulosicoccales; family Granulosicoccaceae; genus Granulosicoccus. Next base: position 15,261 of record CAKZUP010000157.1, on the reverse strand, counting down.
TTGGGGCATCGAAATGCAGCCCACCTCCAATTAGATCGGTGGGAAAGAACTGAAACAGAAAAAATACACTGATCGACGTCAAGATTCCGGATAATGCAACGAAGCACAGCGTCGCTCCGAATTTACCCAGCACCAGCTCTCGTCTATTGAGGGGCAGGCTCAACAGTGGTTCAAGTGATTGTCGTTCGCGTTCTCCGGCGGTGGTGTCGATAGCCAGATAGAACCCACCCATAACCATCGATATAATTAATAGAAACGGAAGCAACGATGCGAGTAGCTGACCACCAGCGCCGTCTCGAGATACATCTTCGCGACTGATATCAAGGCTATTGAATACGTTTGGGTCAATGCCACGGTGTTGCATGCGTAGTGCATTAATTGTTCGTTCATATGCGTTGAGCAACGCAACGACTTTACGTGCTTCACGCGTGGACTTTTTATCAGCATCACTAACGAACAGTGTAAGCGGCGCTGGTTTCCCGGCTCTAAGTGCATCGCTAAAGCTTGGCATGACTTTTAGAACCACAGGTGAGTCACCGCGTCGAACCGCTTTTTCCGGCTCATCCGGTGCTTCGACCACGTCGATATTATTGCTGTGCAGAAACGTCATTAAATTCGGCGCCAGTTCCGCGTTCACCACTGCCAGTGGCGTCACCTGATCGAAGTCTATCGATAACTGTTTCAAGCTGATGATTATGGAGCCGCCGAGTATCAGCGGCATAAGAACCGGACCGAATAACAAGGCATAAAAGACGGTTTGCTTGTCTCGCAAGTTGTCGATTATTTCCTTGAACATGACCACCAGAAATCTCATGGTGTTTCGCCTATGGCTCTGACGAAGGCATCTTCCAAATCGTTCTCGCCGGTCTTTGTCTTTATGCCCTCAAGACTGTCTGTCATTGCAATTTTGCCGTCGGAGATAATCGCAATGTGATCACATAGCGCTGATACCTCTTGCATAATGTGACTGGAAAACAACACGCAATGACCTTGCTTTGCAAGGTCGCGAATAATGTTGCGCAAACCTCGTGTAGCCATAACATCCAGCCCATTGGTAGGTTCATCCAGCATCAATGTTTGAGGGGAATGGACCAGTGCACGGGCCAGTGCGACTTTGGTGCGCTGACCTTGTGAAAATCCGGCTGAGCGCCTATCAGCAAAACTTTCCATGTCGAGTTGCTGTAGAAGCTCGTTAGCGCGTTGCCTGGCGTCGGATCGTTTTAAACCGCAAAGACGAGCGTAGTAGTGAATATTCTCACGCGCGCTTAGCCGAGGGTAGATACCGGCGTTGTGAGGCATGAACCCAAGCTGCTTACGAACTTCCTGTATGTTATGTTGAACATCGAATCCATCGATTTGGGCATTGCCTTCATCTGGTTTTATCAGCGTGGCCAGCATTCGCAGCGTAGTCGACTTACCAGCACCGTTCGGACCGAGCAATCCTGTTACTTGCCCATCTTCGGCGGTGAAACTCACCTCCTGAACGGCCAATACCTTATCGTTCTTCTTTGAAGAGCCGGGTTTGGCAAAGGATTTTTTTAGTTGTGTTGCCCTTATCATGGTAGGGGACCATTCGCATCCACAAAAAAAGCTTGCGGACTGAGTCGATGCAGACAACCATCAGGCAAATCGTTGACCGATGTGGTTTTGATAAATTCAGCCATTAATTTTGGCAGGCAACCCAACGCTGCTTGCATATGCGCTTGATCCTTATTAACAATGTGCTTTGCATTGCTCATGTGTTGCATAACTTGTTCAGCATAGGCCGGAGGTGTAATGGGGTCGTCGCTACCAGAAAGCAGCAGGGCTGGTGTATCCGACACTACGGGTGTTTTGAAATCATCATCGATAATGCCAGCATCCCAAGCTTTGCAATGGCTGCGCATCGCGTCGAGCAGTTCAGCACCGAGATAAGTTGCTTCCAGTTCAGAGCGATCAAGCTCATGGTTAATAAATGGTTCGTCTTCAGTGCAGATAACGGCGTTGTACATGCCACCTGCCAGAGTTTCGTTTAATCCTGTCACTTGCAACTGTGCTTGCCGTGCTAATGATGCAAAATTATCATTGTCGATAGCGTCATAAAGCATGGAAGGCAAAATGGCATTCCCGTAGGCACTGTACGACATTAATCTCATTGTCACGGCTAAGTGACGGTCGGTGAACGTAATCTCCTTCAGTTTACCGGTGCTTATATCTTCGAATTGAATATCGACTGGCTGTTGTTTTAATGAGTCCAGTAATGCAAGCGTTCCGCTACGCAATCGCGGAAATGCCTCGTTGCAGCCTGCGTCGTTCTCACAACGATCGAATAAACGAAGTAGAGCACGCTGTGCCGACAGGGCGCTCTCGGGTCCAAGAGCAACTTCTGGAGGGACGACCGCGTCCAGTACGATAGTTCGAACACTGGAAGGGTAGCGTCGCAGGTAATGCAAGCCCACTCGTGTCCCGTACGACACGCCGTATAAATTCCATTGCGGAATGGCCAACGTTTCTCTGAGCAGTTCAAGATCTTTTATTGCAACACTGGTAGTAAAAAATTGTGGATCGTTTTCTAATGACTCAAAACAACGCTTGGCCGCTTCTTCGGCGCGTGCAGCATCGAACATTAATGGTTGCAGGTTATCGTCATCGTTTGGGCAGGTAAGCTTGTTCGATTCACCAGTGCCGCGCTGATCGAGCAACACAATATCTCGCTCTGCTCGGATGTGCCGGAACGCATTACTCACAGATGGGAACGATTCTGTTGCAGACTGACCCGGACCGCCAGCAAGCAGTGTAAATGCATCTGGTTGCGGATTTTTACTGCGCGATGTCAATTTAGCGACGCGCAGGTCTATTGTTGGGCCGTCAGGATTCTGGTAGTCAAGTGGAACGGTTAATGTTGAACACTGGGCGTCCAGCAGGCCCGCGCCGTTGCCAATGGTGCATGGCAGAAAATCGGATAACGTACTGACATCCTGCCCATACGAGGGCAGTGTCAATGAACAGCCGAGCAGGCAGGCACCTATGGCGGTTTGTTGTCGCAGAGATAGCACGATTTTTGAAGTTTAATTGTCAGGCAGATAGACTGTTTATAGTCTGGAATGTAGCAAGGCTTACGCCACTGTTGTGCTACACGTTACCTCAAAAAACCTGCAAAATCCGTGGATTAGAGATCTTCGAGCACTTCCTCGAGTTGGGAGCGCGCGCTGCCTACCCAATTATCTCTTTCGATGCGGCCAGGAAAGATTTGCAATGCGTCGGCTATTTTTTCAATATCGTGCTGTTTAAGTTCAGCCAGTTGTGAATAGGCCGTAATACCGAGCTTGTTCAGTGTTTTCTCTGTAACCGGTCCGATACCGAAAATTTGTTTTAAATCGTCGTGTTGTTCAACTGGATCGAATAACGGTTCCAACTCCGCGTCATCGACTTCTGTTTCAGACAGTGTTTGTGGCTTATTGTGTTGATCCAGTGTGACGGTGGGTGTTGGGTGTGCAGGTGCATCTTCGGCCAATTGGTCGCGTAAGGCTTTGAGTTCCGCTTCAGTTTCGGCGGCACTGGGCACTGCTGTGTGCATACTGTCGTTCTCAGCCGAGGCAATAGCCAAGCCCGAATTCAGTTCGATAGTGTTACCCGACAGTGGCAAGCGGGTTTTTTTAATTGCTGCTTGATCGTCTACTGCGTTGTTTGGTTCGACATTACTCGTGCTGTTGGTATCAAGCGCTTTTTCGGCATGTGCAGTTGCGGAACGGCCGCTTGCTACGTGCTTGTCTTTGGCGATTTCCGAATCGTTGAGAGCGGGTTCCCGATCGGTTGGTACTGCATTAGCCGTGATGTGATTATCGGTTAAGGGCATCTCTGCTTGTTCGGCCAGACCACTCTTTTCGCTAACAGGCTTGTCTGCAACGTTTTTTTCAACGCTATTCGCGGCTACACCAGCGCGTGTGGATAGTCGCTTACTTTCAAGCTCTGCTTGCAACTTGGTTACTGCCTGTTCACGCTCGTCGACCAACTTTGACTTGGAAACAAGCTTTTCGTTTTCGGCAACGACTTCGTCGAGCTCTGCCTTATGCTGCTGCATCAGTTGGCGAACCAGCAGTTGGCTTTTTTCAAGATTTTGATGCAATGCTGGAATTTTTTGGTTTTCCTGCTTCAGTAGGTTTATCTCAGATTCTGATCGGTGCTTCAGATCATCAAAGTCCCCAGCGATAATACTGACTTCAGTCTGAGCTTCATTCACGTGTTGCTGTTGTCGCGCAACAACTTGCTGAAGATGTCGAATTTGTTTTCCAGCGCGCGCCCTATGGGCTAACCAACCAATGGCACCGCCAACGATGGCTGCGAGCGCAAGACTGATGGCTATTTGAGAAAAAAGGTAAATCACACCATTCTCCCGTTCGTGAGTGAGTTAATTGACATAACTAATTTCAATTCGGCGATTGGCTGCACGTCCATTTTCAGTGCTGTTGTCTGCAATGGGACGGGTAGCACCGTAGCCTTGCGCAATAACCTGATTAGGATTGATGTTGTTGTCGATCAAGAAATCGGCTACGGCGCTGGCGCGTTGCCGACTAATGCGTAAATTGACTTCAGCCCGACCTGTGTTGTCTGTGTGACCAGAAATACGGATCCGAAACTGTGGGTAGGTTCTGAGCACCTGCACCAATTGCATGAGCGCTGGCGTGCTTTGACTGCTTAACGATGCACTACCGCGTTCGAAACTGACTTCAGAGTAATCTATGCTCGCCAAGCCTTCCTTGAAACCAAGCAATTCAATTTGAGCCTGTTTTTGCGGATCGAACTCAGTCATGTCGTCTATTACGACACGAACACCGTCAATACTACTAAGAGATGAAACGAGCGCGTCTCGGTTCACACCGGGTTTAAGCTCACCTGTCACGCTTAGGTCACGGCCATCGATCGATATATCGATATTGGAAGCGCCAGCTTCCTGAGCAACAACATGTGCGGTTCGGCTGAGTGATCGTGGAATATGCGTAAGATCTGAACGGACGGAAACGGCTAACAGTATGATAGCGATACAGGCAATAACCCATGGCCAAATACTTGGCGTTTCAGATTCGTGAAACTCTAATGAGGAAGCTGCGTTTTGCATGCTGGGGATAATAACAGGTTGAACAGGTTTGCAAAATTAGTGTGTGTTGCGTTTGGCAAATATCGAACGTAAATGGCCACTGCGGGACGGCAATCTAACCTGTATTCAAATGCAGACAGAAAGATCTGGTTGAAAAATGATCAATCGATCTTGAACCGACAACTAATCGGGTGAAGTTTTAGACTTGCAGGAGGGTTGTTGTATCGTTACTGATTGAGCAATCTTTGCGCACCACCTTTCCATGCAGCAGTATAATTCGTGTCGCTATCGGCATTGGCAGGGATGCCAACAACAACACTTAGCGCGGCAAGGTCGGTATCGCTCATATTGGCGAGTTGTTCAACTCGGTGTATTCCCACTTGATTTAGCTTTTTCTCAACTTGAGGATCGATGCCCTCGATGGCTTGTAGGTTTGCAGAGTTGAAGCATTGTTCCTCGTTGCTGGAGCGCAGCCGAGTGAATCTGGCTGAATCCCGATTCGATACACGCATAATTGCTTCGTGATGTGCCTCGGGCGATTTTTGATCGACAACCTTCACCGGGACTGCCGCAGCTTGTCCATAGGATTTTGGCGGTGGGGCATTGATGGTCTGGGTTTGAGGGAGGGTTTTCTCCAGACGTTTCAGATGGCTAGTGGCACGTGCGGCAATCTGACTGGCTCGGCGTGCTTTTTCAGCCGCTTGAGTTGCCAGCAATTGTAATCGGGAGGACCGGATGTAATGTTGTTTTTCGATATGTTCAATGCGACGCTGCAGCATGTCTGCACGTTGGTTTGCTTCTGTGAGTTGGGTGAGCGTTAGTTTCAGCAGACGGTCTTTGCGATTTGATTGGCCAAGGAATTTGGCTAGCTTTGCATGCTCTGATTTAACATCGAGCATGTCCAGGCTTTGTTTGTTGAGTTCTCGCTGAAGCTCTCGCTTTTGCCTGCGAGCCAGCCGTGAGCCGAGCATGTAACCAATAACCAATGTAACGATCAGGTACAGCGCTAACCAAAACCAATTGTCAGGTACAAATGAGTCCATTTAAACGTCAATAACTTCCGAGTGCTTGGCCTTGGTGGCAGAGCAAAGTGAGTGCCATCTGCAGCGTGTCAGTAATGTTACATAATACAAAAACGCACAGGCTGACGAAATCGCAACGCTGATAATTGTGAGTTAATTCACACGAATTAACGTTACTTCTAGACGGCATCTGCATTTTGCTATCACGCGCGCCATTGTATCGTCTAGTTCAGATCACCGCTTACAACCTCAGGGCTGATACCATTACTGCATGGCAGCGCGTTTCTGTGCGCCAAATGACTCAGACTTTATTGGTAACATATCCTTGGATAACAACGATTTACTTCGAAGACTTCGGTATGCGCTGAGCTGTGATGATGCGCAAACGGCCAAGTTGATTCAACTTGGCGGTGGACAAGCGACCGCGGCCAAGGCCGCCAGCTGGCGAGTTAAGGACACTGACCCACAGTTCGCGCCTTGCAGCGCAGCGACAATATCCAGCTTTCTCGATGGACTCATACTGGAAAAGCGTGGCCCTAAAGAAGAGAAAGCGCCAAGTCCTTGGCCCAGTCGAACAAAAAATAAACAAACCGCTCCCGCTGCTGCCGATGCCGGCGGTTCTGAGTCGGGGCGAGCTCAACCCGAGCAAATGGATAACAACGTCGTGTTAAAACAATTACGCATTGCTTTGTCGCTCCGATCAAACAACGTGCATGAGATCCTGAAAGCGGGCGGTAGTGCCATGAGCGAAAGCGAGGCGAGTGCGTTATTTAGAAAACCGGATGCCCGTAACTATCGTCAATGTGGTGACCAGGTGCTCCGCCAGTTTATCGCGGGTTTGGTAGAGCAAAGAAAAAAAACGGATAAGGATTAATACTGTGTCGAGTGAAATGTCGGAGCAGCTTCTCCCTATCGATGACAATGTAGTGGTGTCGATAAGTTATCGACTCGAGAATGGGGATGGTGAACTCATTGATACATCGCAGGGTAATGTGCCTCTGGTGTATATGCATAACACCAACGCGATCTTGATCGCACTCGAGCGAGAGTTAACCGGAAGAGTCAAAGGGGACGCTTTCGATGTCGTGATTTATCCCGAAGATGGTTATGGGTATGCCAAAGAAGAGTTGGTGCAGGAAGTTTCCAAGGATCAATTTTCGGGTGTTGAATTGGTCGTTGGCATGCGCGTGAAAGCCTCTAATAAGCAAACCAACGATATAGAAATGTTAACCGTTACCGACATTCACGATGATACCGTTGTGGTCGATGCCAACCATCCATTGGCGGGTCAGATTCTGCATTTTAAAATTGTCGTAGTGGCCGTTCGTGAGCCTACCGACGCAGAATTGGAACAAGGATATGCTGTACACACTAACGCGCCCAACAGTTCGTTAAGTTAGCGTGCAGCGATTTAACGGAAGAGTAGTTTTCAGGCCAATGTAGTTCTCAACCCAATGTAGTTTTCAGACCAGCGCTGTTTTGAAACCAGTGCAGCAACGCGGTCACGACGCCTTTTTATACTCTTCAGGCATTCTTGGTTGAAGCTCATCAGACAGTTCGATTAGTGCTTTAGGTTTACACAAACCATAACCCTGTGCGTAGTCCACGCCCATATTACGCAGGTGCGCTAACGTCTCATCATCCTCAACAAACTCTGCAATGGTGCGTGCACCAACGGTATGGCCAATATCGTTTATCGCCCTGACCATCTCCCGATCAATATGGTCTGTGGCCAGGTTTTTAACCAGAGAGCCATCTATTTTCAGATAATCGATAGGTAATTTTTTCAAATACGCAAACGTTGAAAAGCCGGAACCAAAATCATCGAGTGCGAAATGACAACCAAGTTGGCGAACTCGGTCAATGAATACATTCGCTTTTTCCATATTATCAACGGCGGCGGTTTCGGTGATTTCGAAGGCCAGCTTTTGGGGGTCGACACCGCGCGTCTGTAATTCGTTTACAACGAATGCCAGAAAATCTTCATTGATAAACGACAAACCAGACAAGTTGATTAAAAGCTTGGGTGTTTCTACCAACTCCTGGTGTTCGACAACCCAGTCAAGTACGTGCGAGAAAACCCAACGATCAATTTCCGTCATCACGTTATATTTTTCGGCAATTGGGATAAATTCAGCTGGCGAGAACAGTTCGCCGCTTTCACTTTTAATTCGCAGAAGAATTTCGCAATGAGCCATGTCTACGCCGTTTGGTAAAATGGTGTAAACGGGCTGATAAAATAACACTAATCTATCTTCTGCCAGTGCGGCTCGAATGTTTTGCATACCTGCAATGTCATTTCGATACTTGACGATTTCCGCATCGTTTTCCTGCGTAACGTGAACGCGATTTCGACCTGATTGTTTAGCTACGTAACAGGCTGAATCAACATCGCTCAGAATTGCTTCAATATCGGTGATGTCGCCATTGATCGGGATAACACCAATACTTAAACTAATACTAAATGTTTGCTGAGCATAGCGAAATTCAAACTCGCTTACGAGCTCACGCAAATCATCAGCAAGACTAACAATGTCTTCAAACTTATCGCCTCTGGATATAATTGCAAATTCATCTCCACCAATACGGGCAAACATATCGCCCTTGCGCAATCGGCTTTTAATCATCGACGTGAGTTGTATTAATAATTGATCACCTGCGTGATGCCCGCACGTATCATTAATAATTTTGAACCGATCAAGATCGACAAACATGAGACCGTATGCATCTTGCGTTCTTGGCGCAATGGCAACAGTATGTTCCAGTTGAGCTTCAAAAGAGCGTCGATTATTCAATCCGGTTAAGTCATCATGACTGGCCAGATGTGCAATTTTTTTATTAGCACGCGTTACTCGCTTGATGATAAAACTGGCGATAAGCAACGAGACACCAAAAGCTGCGAGCAATAAAGCTCCCAGCAGACGCTGGATTTTCTTATACCGCGCGTGGTTGGCCGCAAGCGTTTCCTCGGCAAGGGCTTTTTCCAGCTGTACAAGATCGTTTAGGTGATTTAACAGCACAAACTCCTGAAGTTGTATCTCTGCTAAAACCGACTTTAACTGGTCTGGCGTGTTCGTCATGCTGTAAATGCGATTGTTGGCTTTGTCGTACACTTCGGCCACACGATTATCAGCTTCTTTTACCTTATCCAGAATTTCCTGCTCACGCTCATTAGCACCTAATATTTCCAGCTTTGTTCGGCTGGTGAGATAAGATTCAGTGCTGCTCACGAGCCTATCGAAAATCTTTTCACGTTCTTCTGGCTCGTAGATTTGCAAAAGCGATCGGACAGCGCCGGAGCGCAATCGAATAACATCGCGCATTTGATAAGCAAGGCTGGTTTTTTCGGCATTGCTTTCGATAAGCGCTGACATTTCGTCATTTGCAGAATTCAGCGTAGCCATAGACAAGCTCATCGCCAAGCCCATTAACCCGAATACGGCGAGAAAGCCCAGTGAGATGAATGCTTTCGTGTTGTCTTTTCTGTAGCTATCAGCCATGGCGAACGCCCGCCATATTCATGCGCGCAATGACGCATGCGGTCGGGTTAATTGATACGGGCGCAGGGGTGCGCGCTCGTTCACCCGATGCCGGATAGTTTTTCAAATTCAAAGAATGTTGCATCACTGCGTTTCTTCTTCGCCCTGTGCGGTTGTTTGAGTCCATTCCGATGCGCATCCGATTTCCAGTCGAGATGCCACGTCCTGTGAATTAGTTATCGGCTGGATAACCTATCCTTTGACCGCTTTTTCGAGTGATTTGCGTGATTTCGGATTAGTTTTGGTCTGTTTTTAAGATTTTCATCTGAAAGACTAATGAAAACAAACATATAGAGCTTCATGTGATCTGATTGCTACAATTGCTCTATTGTGTTTTTGTGAACTGGTTAGAAACTGCTCCAGTTGAATGGTGATCAATAACTTAATGACTCTACGAGCCTCATAAACACAAGCTCTCGGCGGGCAAATCTTAACCATCACCATTCAACTGGGGCAGTTTGGAATCGATTGAGGCACTATTGTTCCAGTTCAGGCAAAAACCCCATGTATATAGAGTGTCTGCGGCGCTTGTCTTAAGCTGAATACCCAATAGTAACTGCCGTGTTCATTGCAGGCGATGCAATAGTCACGACGTACATCACTGTCTCCCCACCAGCCGTTTTCGATACGTTCAGGATTCGTGGTGAGTGTTAATGGCTCGGTTGCACGATACGGTTCGGGTAAAAGCCACAATGGGCGTGCTGGCCATTCGCTCGGTGGTTGCCGAGTTTCAAGCATGGCAGCCATCCAGGCTTTTTCGGGGCGATGATCATCATCCGGCAGTGCCGTATAGAGTGCGTCTTTACCCAATCGAGCCATGAGTCCGTCGAACACTTGTTGAATGCTGGTGGGTTGTGCCTGACTTTTCTGGAAGAGGTCTTTGCCATCGCGTTCAATGTCGGCCAACTCAGTTGCTTCTATTTTTACCCGTGTTACGGGTTCTGGCAGCGTTGTATTCGCAAGCCGCTCTTTGGCAACTTTGAGTAAATGGCTGTGGTCGGCGGTGGCGCTGAGAAAACGTAATGCAACTTGTGTTGGAGGGTTCCGGTGATGGTACAAAGTGATATCGAGTGACTTTACGCCATGATCGCCTGCACGAAGATAGCCGCCCAGTGAGCCCAGTAATCGATTAAGTGGGAAACTTAGTGCGTTGGTATCTGGTGCTTCCAGAGGTAAGTCGAACGCTTGTGAAAATGTGTCGGGAGCGATAAACGCCGGGCAAGGGTCGGGCAGTGTACCGCTGATTTTATAAACCAGATCGGTACACTGATGACCGAAACGTCGAGTTAGCGCAGCTGGTTGAATGTCGATTAATTGTTGTAAAACACGAATACCGGATTGTCTTAATCCGCGTTGCGTGAATTCATCCAATGCAAGGTATTCAACGGGTATATTGCTAAGAATTCGGTTCATGGCTTTGCTTGAACGTGCAGGTTCTTCAATGCCTGCGTAGGCAAACAAGGCTGCTGCAGTAGAGGTTGGTGCTACACCAGCAACCATAGATAAACCTTGTGCAGCCGCATCGGAATGCAATTTCTCCAACAAAGAGTCGAGCCCGCCAAACAGTTTCAGGCTCGCATCTATCTCAAGTAAAATAGAGCATGGCATCCTTGGTGTCACCCAGGAAGAATAGCTGATAGCCCATAGGGCAAGCTGATATAAATGCGCTTGTTGTTCATCTTCTTTGTAATCACTAACTTGTAAATCTGGTGCAACGGCATAAGCGCTGGTTAATGCCATACCACAAGTAATTCCAAGTTCAGATGCACAATGGTTGCACGCCATAATTTGTTTACGCGCACCGTGCTGATGGATAACCGCTATGGGGGTATTAGTGTTTTCTTCCGAGCGTTGTCGATCAATCGATAACTGTGGAAAGTAGAGGCACGCCCACAGCACAGTTTAAAGTGCTCTGATGATGGGGCTGGCGGTTATCTTGTCTGTGGTTGTTGCGCTGGTTGGCATTGCTGGCCATTGTGCGCCCTGTGGTCGGTCGAACTGGTTTGGGTTGATATAAACCCGGCGTTGTTTTCCACCACGTGACTTTATGATGTTTAAAGACAGATGTTGTGCAGCGTTGTGAGAATGATGGTTCGATAAACCAACAACCATACGCAAAGCAGCTGGTGAGTGTTGGTCTTGCGCGCTGGCTGGTCGGTAGATGGTTGCCCAGGTTTTTCCCAGTTCGGCAGCTAATTGCAGACGACGTTGCTTCTGAGCCGATGTGCGATTCACCCAACCGACAACGGCTGCAAAGATGCCTGCACGCAATAACTGTTCAGTTGCCCACAATGTATCGTTGTCGTTATCGGTATTAACAATGAGTAAGCGCTCCAGATTAACGCCAGCATTGGCTAATGCCGGTGCGTAAGGCAGATAGGGTGGATTAACAAAAGCGGCCCATTGTCCTCGGAAGCTTTGATTCCCAAGGCTTTGACCTCCGGAGCTTTGACCTCCGGAGCTTTGATTTCCGGAGCTTTGATCTTTGAAGCTTTGACTATCAGCAGTAACGTGCTGTAAACCGGGTAGCAACAAGCTCAGTTCGCCAATACCATGTTGTTCGAGTAACAACTCGGTTAAACAACCAACAGCCCAGCCGCCGGATGGTAGTGCATTATCCAGTTGCGGATAACCGGTTGGTACTGATGCGTAATCGTTGTGTTGATCGCGACCACGCCACAGTGCTGGTTGAGTTTTAAGTAGCTCTTCCAGTTTGCCTTCCAGCTGACTCTCTTGCCGACGTTCCTGTTTACTGGGAATGATGGATAAGCCAGTGCTGGATGAGCTTGAGCGCATTGTGAGCTTTTCAGGTTAGTGCGTTTTCGGTTTCATTGCGGGCGTTAGTGCTCGCGACGCAAAATACCCACGTACACGCCTTCAATAGAGAAATCCTGTTCCCGAAGGTCGACGCGGATAGGTTCGAATTCTTCATTTTCCGGTAGTAAGGTGACAATGTTGCCGCGCTTGCGAAAGCGTTTAACCGTGACTTCATCGTCTACTCGGGCAACCACAATTTGGTTGCTGTTTGCTTGATTGGTCGCATGCACAGCGAGTAAGTCGCCATCGAGAATGCCTACATCGCGCATGCTCATACCCTTAACGCGCAATAAGTAATCGGCATGTGGGTAGAAGAGGTCGGGTGTGGCTTGTATGTAGTCTTCTATATGGTCGCTTGACATAATAGGTTCGCCAGCAGCAACACGCCCAACTAACGGCAGGCCGTCTTCTGGTAAATCTTCAATAACGCGAATACCACGAGACGTACCTGAGATAAGCTCAATAACGCCCTTTTTTTCCAGCGCCCGCAAATGGTCTTCAGCCGCAGTAGGCGAGCGAAAGCCGAAATAGTCGCAGATATCGGTTCGCGTAGGCGGAAAGCCGGTAGATGTAATATGCGATTGAATCATCCGCAAAATTTCCTGCTGCCGCTTGGTTAATCCCTGCATTCTGGTTCCTTGAGAAAAGGGTAATACTGAGTATATTTACAGTTGAGGAAAATTGCAAGAGACAGGTTTCGGAATTATGTAGCTGTTGCACAAGGACGTGCGACCGCCAAAGCGGATTCAATTCCAAGACTTGCTCGTGCGCAAGTAGTAGAGCTAGAGAAGCACGCGCTCAGGGCGGTGGCGTGTGATAAAGGAGGGGAGCAGACTGAATCTATTGTCAGTCATTCAAAGGTGCTTGTTGTCTGTATTTGTCTGCGTAATATTTTTCAAGCCTTTTGTGATAGCCAGCCTCCGTGATGTCGTCGCAATCGACGGGGCTGAGATTAACAACGTCATTGAAAGCAGCAGTATCGAGCCTTTCGTCAATAGGTATAGCGACCCCGCTAGAGTAAACCGCCCGTCCGCGAAGCAGCGGTTCGGCCAAAATACACCGAGAGAATGGTTTTCGCTCCCCTTTATCGAATACAGTTTCGTACTCCCCATAACAGTAAATAATATAATTGCGCCTATCCTTGCCAATAAGTCTAGAGTGTTCGACGGGTCTGTTGTTAGCCAGAGGAATGACATATTTTTTGCCAGAGGCCAAGGCTGTAATTCTGCTCTCGTCAATCAAAGGAATAAAATTACTTTCCCCAGGTGCGTCGGTTCGGTAGCAAAACTGCGAAAATATCGTCAAGGATATTTTTATCGCATGGGTTCCTCCGTAGTTTCTTATACAGATAGAAAAGTCCTCTTCGGGGGCGCTTTTAAACAACTTGCGTTTAAATTCGATATCGAAGAAAAGGAAAGGAGAGTCTCTGTCAATAGATGCCTCCATAGTAGCGTTTGCGAGCTTGGTAGCCTCACTAGCCTCTCTAACTGCATCCTCTGTAGCTATCAAGGTTCGGTAAATAAGAGCAACGCCTGCGACACCTATGAAGATCTGCAACAGAGTCAAAAAACTCAAGAAATTAGTGGCTCTCCACATACCTTCTTGGGCATTGATATCGCGCTTATCTTTTATGAATGGATTAGGCCCGTACTGCTTGTCATGGGCTTGGTTAGTATCTTCTTCGGAACTATCTTCACCTGCCGTACCAATGAATTTACAGCCTTCTTGATAGGCCTTAATGTCTGCACACTCGGCATATTGGCGGCTCTCTTCGCCTTTATCTGGGGGATCTGATAAATATTCGATAGCAGCCAGAGCAGATAATAACATCGTGCCGCCAATCGCGACTATTAGAATGGCAGCTGCTATCGACGTTTCGATTGAATTTAACGGACGTTCAGAACCTCGCATTCAATCACCTCCAAAACCTGAATCATAAATACAGCGCTAAATTTTCCCCGCGCAATTTTATTGCTCAAATTCTGGGGTGTATCTGAACTACCGTACGCCTCTTTAAATAACTCCGCCAGATGCACATAGGTGATGTTTCGACGGGCTCATTCTCCCTTTAACATACCTTTTACCCTATCTTGCCATTCTTTTTCCGTTATATTGATCGATAATTCACCGTTTTCGAGATAAAATCATTGTATGTAGTGTGATCATCACGATCACCACTGGATAGACATTCGTAAGCAATGGCATTGCAAATGCTTTAAACACACGTTTTCAGTTGCTAGCGGTACGATTTTCAACAATCGTAAGTTGCCACTGGCTACTTACTTAGCTGCAATTGCTGCCTACACCAATTCAGCTAAAGGTGTCTCTGCAATGCAGTTCATGCGTGACTTAGACGTTCAATACAAGACCGCTTTCGCACTTGCTCACAAGTTGCGCGAATCACTGATTGACGAAGAATCGCGTGTACTTGATAACGAAGTAGAAGTTGATGCTGCTTATTACGCCCAGCTAACAGCATTCAGAACCGCATTGATCGTCGTTTTAAGGTGAGCCAAGACCCAGAGAAACGCGCTGTACTTGTAGCCCGTGAACGTCACAAAGTTGATGGTCAATATAAGACTGTTGCTGCAATCGCTAAAACTGAAAACGAAGCGTCTTTCAAAGCGTTTGTTAAGAAGCACGTTGCAAAAGGTACAACTGTTTCTGCTGATGAAAACCGGTCTTACCACGTGTTATACGCCAGCTAAAAAATGGAACGAATGAACCACAAAAAAGAATACGTAAGTGCTCAAAGCCAAAACACGAACCAAGCCGGGTCATTTTTCTCTCGCTTTCGTAGTATGCAGTT
>CAKZUP010000156.1 GCA_937922945.1 uncultured Granulosicoccaceae bacterium | reverse complement strand
TACTTGGCGTCCCAATATTCTTTTTCTGTATACCGACTGATTTCCATTGAAAATAATCTCTGCCACATGCGCACATTACGCTAACCCATTATTTTCTCAGAAATTTCGTTATTTAGTCAATGGTATTAAGACCAGCAGCGATTCAATTACTGATACGATACGGTAACGAGTGGTTCTACTCAACCGACCCAAAATTATCCGACCATCCTTAAGCCTAAACCCAGCTCAGGGCTAGTATTAGGCCCCACAACAAACAAGCTAGTACGAGGCCCTAAAACACACAAGTTAGGGAGTTACCAACTAAAACGTCTATTTTTTGAAGACCTCGTCCGCCGGCGAGTTTTGTTTCGAGTTGATTTGCTTGCGCTCGCCCTGTTAGTCGTGGGGTTGATAATTTTCACCCGCTCTGATTTGGTCGTTTCATATAAAGACATAGCGAAATACACCAACCACTGGTTCAACTCGAAAATGTTGTGTGTGAACA
The DNA here is from genome assembly GCA_937922945.1 of uncultured Granulosicoccaceae bacterium. Classification (GTDB taxonomy): domain Bacteria; phylum Pseudomonadota; class Gammaproteobacteria; order Granulosicoccales; family Granulosicoccaceae; genus Granulosicoccus. Next base: position 4,414 of record CAKZUP010000156.1, on the reverse strand, counting down.
ACGTAAACCATAGATAGGCAAAAAGACTGAGGTTCAAAAAACGACTGCCTCTGGAATAGCGATACAGAATTACCGCCAGGAGCACAACCACCAACAGCCCTAGCGCTCCGTGCATATGCCAAAGGTGCACCAGTAAATTATGCGACCCGGAACCCAACTCAAACGAGTCAGCATAGTCGTGACCATGACCCAGAAACGGTCTTTCAAGTGCTTCCTGTATCGCATTGACAACGATGACGCCTCGCACATCACCACCACCTTCAGCCAGATCAACATCACCCGACATAAATTGCAAGCGAGCCAATAAATTCTCCGCGCCAGCAGCGTGCTCCGGTATTGACTCGACTATGTCTTCGACAAAAAGCAAAACAGACGAATAGAAAACGGCAATCAGTACCGGTATAGCAATGAACAGTTTTGGCAGATTTCCTGATCGCAAGCAGTAAACACTCAACAACAACCAACCAATCATTGCAGCCCGGGATCCTGTTGCCATGACCGCAGGACCTGCAAGACAAAATGCGATAACGAATATTATTCGAGGCACCGAGTTTCGCCCCATAACAAGACCCAGCAATAGCGCTTCACCAGCGATATTTGGGTTGAGCCACGTACCTGCTGATCGTCCGATCGAATTTATACTGGACTCAACCTTACTATGAAAAAATGTCGGATCAATAAACCCATAAATCAGTGTAATCGGAGCAACAATAATGAGCACACTCAGGAATGGTCGGAATGTTGAATGCGAAATTGAGTACACGAGGTAAGCTGCAGCGGGTGCAATCAAAAACTTCTGCATTCTGTCAACTTGAATGGCCGCTTCTTCTATCGTTCCCCCAAAATGCTCTGCTCGTATGAAGCCGCTCAAGTGCATAAGCATAACCAGCGCACACCACCAGATATACGGATGCCGAGCAAATTGAAATACAGTTAATCGATCTCGAAACACATAAGGCAAAGGAGCCAGCAGAAAAGCAAGGTAGACGTTGGGCGCGGTGATGAGGCCAGTTTGGCTGTCGATCCACACAGGCAGGTTAGTAAAGAACACCAGCACTATAACCGCTGCCATTAGCACCTGATACAAAGAATAAAACGTGGTTCCAAGCAGCGTATTAAACGGAACTGGTTTGGTTTTATACCGCATGCCTGGCCTGGACTTTAACAGTTGACGCGTCCGCAAATCGGCCGCAAGAGGCGTGATTATAGCAAAATCAATTCAACGAAAATCTCGACCATTTCCCTTTAGTCACCAGGAAAAATCCCGGCTACTCAGGGAGGCTGAGCATATAGTCATCAGGCGCCGCCGCATCGTGCCAATCGGATGAGAACACCAGCTTGGACCCTGTCGGACTCACCGTCACTTTCGGTGCTGACTGGTAGGAGCTGGAGTTTGACTGATGGTAGCCCCAGATTTCAGATACAGCCACCCCTCGGACAACATTAGTCCCTTCATTGTCCGTATAGCGTGAATCCTGATCACTTTGAGCAATCTTTATCGCACCGACAGTGCCTTGCTCGTATGAGGAAAAGTAGCACCAGCCAGGGCGCCGCACATTGCGACAGGAAATATGACCATGGCCTGCAATAACACCATCTGGAGAACTCACATCAAGATTGACCCTGACACCATCTTTTAGTCTGATATAGCTAATGTAATCCCAGTCAATCATAACAATGACATCATCACCATTGACATCACGCCCCAGGTCGCTGTGGTTGCGTAACTTCGTCAGAACATGACGATCGGTAAAATCTCTCTCATAGCGGACTAATTCAGTTTCTGACGAACTGTTCTGCGCATTGTTTTCCACCACAATATAGCTGCCGGACTGCGCAATGGATGTCCAGTTATAGTTCGATTTGGCACGTATAGAACCCAACAATTTGCGTTGCTGAATATCAACCGACAGGAGATCAGTTTGCCCACTTGAACTGTCAATACAGGCAACGACAACATATCGTTCATCAATGGAAATATTGCCCTCTCCAGAACCGAACGTACACTGCTCATGCTGATTAAACCGGTATATCGTCTGTGACTCTTTCGTTACATAGTTATAGCTAACGAGCACATTGGATACGCCATTCACATACCGAATACCATACAATTTCTGCGGGTCACTATAGGACCAGTTGCGGGCCGTGGATAGGTCTACATAGTCGAGAACAACTTCAAGCGAATTGGCATCGATGAGACGATCGCCGATATCCAGCACGGTCTCGTCCGCATTCCATATTTGGTGTTTTGAATAGCGGTGAAGTCCGTGGTCGTGACCAGCGTTGTTGTCGGTAATTCGGCGCATTTCAAACCCACTCTCCAAGCTCTTCTTGACGCCAAAAGCGGGGTATTCGTTTAATGGTATGGGCTCGAAATCAGGCCGTAAACTGTTACCGGTATGGGTGAGCGTACGATCTGGCAACTGGAAAAAATACGTCGGTGGAAGCTCGAACCACTGTCCGCCTGCTCTGGCATGCAACCGAGTCGGGCCAGATAATAGAACGCAGATCGCTATTCCGATCAGGGCAATGAATTTTAGCGGTGGAGTTTTCAACGAAAAAACGCGGATGACGGGCACTCGGCCCTGAGGCGTCAAAAATACGCCACATTGTGCATGTTAGTCAATGATACATTAGTTTTCTGTAACGGACTGACACCAGCATAACTACGGTAACTTGCGTTCAGCAGCTTCGATTTGGCTTAACGTTGGTGCGGGCACCAACGAGTTTACCCAGCCACCGATCATATTGTGAATAGCATTGGAGCTTAAAGCCAAGCCGGTTGAGCTCGGAATTAACCGAGTCCAAAGCGGCCCTCTCCGGTCTGGCACGTGAAAATCAGTTGACGCAGCGACGACCGATTTGAACCCTGCATCGTGGAAGAGCTTGAACGCTCTGGGCATGTGATACGCAGAGGTGACAAGAATGATATCAACCGAGCTAGCACGATCAAACATTGCAGCCGTGTACATCGCGTTTTCTCTTGTATCGCGACTCCGCTGCTCTAAGATCAGATCTGACTCGGGAATTCCCTGCTCTTGTAGAAGCGCAGACAAATACTCGGCTTCCGATAGAACACCATACTCGGGCACAGCATTTCCACCCACCGCGATGATTTTTTGCGCTTTTCCCGCATCATAGATTCTTCTGGCATGAAGCACGCGGTCTCCGATGAAACCAAACTCCAGCGTCACCCTGGGGCTTTCAGGCACGCCGATGGAACCGCCCAGCAGCACGATATAGTCGGCATTATCCAATAGCTCAATGGGCACTGGAGGATGCGTCTTTTCCAGTTGTGAGTACAAATGATGACCCACCAATTTCGTGCTCAGCATCAGTAGGCCGGTAGTGGCAAGTACCGCAATCCAGAATGCCGTGCGCGTGTATTTTCGCATGAGCACAAGTGCAAAGATAATAGACCATGTATACAGCCCCATTGGCGTTAAGAAGGGGTAGATCAGCTCCCTGATTGCGCTGTACATTATTCTGATCAGGTCTCAGGCTTTTGCGCCGCTTGCATTGGTTTTCTGGCCTGAACAAATAAGCCGGAAGTACTTAAATCTTCAGTTGAGAGTTCTGACCAACGCGTGGCCGGAACCGTTTCTGGCTCGGCGTAACGTCGAAAATCCAAAACAATATCAAAACCAGCTCGCTTAATAGCGTCGATATGAGCTGAACATGGCTGACGATTTAAACCAAAGGGTCGCTTGCCACGAACAAGCGACCATGTTTTTTCTCCGTAACCTCTAAAACCATCCCAATTGGCAGACAAACTGTGACCGGTTAAATCAATCTGATGGCTGATATATCCACCAGGTCGTAGCCACTGCCATTGCCGCTGATAGCAAGCATCGAGATCATCCATGTATTCAAGAACACTATGCGAAAAAACGAGATCCATGACGTTTTCTTGCAACGTGTTTACATCCGACCACGGCGCTACGTAACGAATTGCTTCTGCATGTTCAGACGACTTGTCACCACTAATACTTTTACGCAGCGAATTCACACGCTCAGCTGCTAGTGCTTTAACCAAGTGAGTATCGTGAAGCAACCCAGACGGGAACAAATTATCGTCAAGATACTCATCGAAATCCGGCCATCCCTTCAGTGGCCGAGGTGCTTTTTCTGCAATCATTTCCTGCAAACGATCAAACACAGACAAAGCGGTTGATACATCACTCGCATGTTCAACGACATCAAACGCGCTGTAACGTTTCGCACCACCGAGCAACATCGCATACCCAACCCCCAACGAATCACCTGGGCCAAGTTCAGCAACATGCTCTGGCAATGATGCATTGCCGTGTGAGAGCAAAAAAGTCATGTGCTTTAACCACACACCGTAGCAATAAGAGGCAGAACGAGTACCACCACCAGCGCCCAGACGAGGCGATACATCTCTTAAAACAGG
>CAKZUP010000155.1 GCA_937922945.1 uncultured Granulosicoccaceae bacterium | reverse complement strand
CATGAAAATCAGTTTTTACAGATTTATTTCAGCCCTTGGCTTAGCACTACTTATCGGCTGTGGCGAAGGTTCAGGCTCTGAATCTGATACAGATGAAAACAAGGAAGAAACCATCGAAGACAGCACTCTGGCCAATGAGACTCCATTAATTACACAGCTAACCAAACCCCTGATTAACACTGAAGGTGCAGAAGCTGGATTGAGAGGATGCATTAACAGACCACTGTATTTTAACGGCCCTCATACGGTCAGCTTTACACAAACAGAAGTCCTACGACAACCGTATTGGGAAACCATATTCGACACTACCTTCGATACAGAAATTAGATACGAAGCAATTAAAGTCAACGACGATGGCACATCAGAAGTGGCGGTGGTTAAATCAACCACTAAAAGTGTCAGCGGTAACACTATTAGCGTGGCTTATACCGAAATACTCGATGGATATAATATCTACGAAACCATTGTAGGTACAGCTATACCCGATGATTCTGTGTATGTTGAGTACTTCAATATTGAAGAGGGTGAATCCGTACCCCAGACAATCAACATTCGCACGGAAGCCGATCCTCGATTTCAGACCAGAATTGATGAGTACGTTGGACGCGAAGATATCACCATTGCCGGCAATCTTGTTAAAGCATGCCGGGTAGATTCGCTATTTACAGTTGATGACGAATTTCCCCAATTCAGGAGAGTTCTAGTTCAATCCGCCTGGTACGGCGTAGGTACAGGCTTATTGCTACTGAAGGAAGCCGTTAATTTCCCTGACTCCCCAGATGATGAACTGATAGCAACCACTACTATGAAATCAGCACAAATCAACGGGACGAAAATTTTCTGATCACTAGCTCAATATCAGTATGCATGCTGGATGATAGGCAGCACATTGCTTTACGCTAGCTCGCAAAAGCAACGCTTTCCGCACATTGAATACCTGTCTCAGGCACAGATCTTTGCTTAGACTTGGATCGTTGCGCCATTACATCTTTCTTTATAGCCGTTGACGAGGTGCGGGGGTTATAAAGCACCTTAATAATCTGCTTGCCTTCTGATACCAAATACGATTCCACTGCAATGTTATGCGGATTCCTTCCCCAGTCTTCACCAACGACAAATACATCCACATTTAGCTCCTGGCAGGCCGTAACGTATTCAAGTTCATAATACGGGCGAACCCTGTCGACACAGCTGAGTGCTTGCAGCATTTCAAGCCTTTGATTCAACGGTATTACCGGCACATTGGGCTTATACGATGCAACAACATCATCCGCTGCAACTCCCACAACAACTTCATCGCCCAAAGCACTGCATTGCTCCAGCAGTGCAAGATGACCCACGTGCAGCATGTCGAACGTACCTACGGTGTATACAAGCATATTATTATTTCCTGGTATTAAATTCGATTACCGACACGTGCGTATAAAAAAGCATGACGACTACCCATACAATTTCCAGCCATAAATACCGCTTATTAGTAGCGTGTATAAGGCAAGTAAAACCACGTTTACCGGGTTTCCTGATAATTTCGGCGTACTGATATTTGAGACATTCAAAATGGCCAGTCCAACACAGCCAAGATAAAGAACCACAGCGAACACGCCATGACCCAAAAAACTTTCAAACAAAAAAAGAAACACTATCGCCAGGCTATTGTTATCTATGGCAAGGCCTGTGTATCTTGAGCCGTCTGCAAGCCCGAATATAGAGAAGTAACTCAAGCGCAACACACCCGCAGAAAGCATGATAAACGCACCTATCAAATAGACAGGCTCGAACTGACCATAGCTGATCAATACAATAGCGGGAGTCACCCCGTAACTCACGATATCGATAAGCACATCGAGTTGCCCACCAAAGCGCATATCATTACCAGTACGGCCTTTCATCTTTCTTGCAATAAGCCCATCGGCCCAATCAAATGCAACCGCCCACACCATACCGATCATGGCTGCATAAAATACGCCGACGATACTGAAATAGATGGCGGATAGTGTGCAGGCAAGACCTGCCAATGAACACAGGTTAGGAAGGTCTTTTACAAACGACAGGATCGAAGGCTGCACCTCTTCCGGTGCTGGCTCATTGTTGGTCATATGGTGTCTCTGAGGTATTACACAAAGCATCGACTACCTCGCAGGATCGTGCGAGCGCAGCCAACCCGTTACACTGAACGAGTCATGGAAATGGTGTTAGATACTGAACTGCCGACAAACTGGCGAGAGATTAAGCTCGAGAGAGGATCGGAACGTGGTTCCAAGAGCGCATGGTACTCTCTATTGAGTATTAAAGCGATCTTTATATTGATCGTATTTAGGTTGATTATCGTTAGATTGATCTGAGAGTAACTAAAACAATCTTAATCAATCGCCTTATATAAACGATTTAGCTTGAATGACACAGATTGTTTCTTGCAGAGTATTAGCGTATCTCAGAACCTTTCGGTGCAAGATCACCAATAGAGTTAATGATGTCATCATCGGCAGACATAACGCTGGTGTTTGCCGTTTCCGGCACTGGCGTATCCATCGCATAATCAGGATCAGACTGTTGTCTAAGCCAAGTTTCACGCATCTCTTTCCAGGCACCTAGCACAGACTTCGGTGGCGGCATGTCTGCTTCGATTTCATTCGCTAACGCCTTAAGGTTGTAGCACGGCACTCCTGCATACATATGATGCTCTGTATGCCAGTTCATGTGCCAATAGAAAAACCTTAACACCGGATTGAGTTTTATGGAACGCGTATTTTTACGAAAGTCTGAACTGTTTGTTATAAGCCCACAGTGTTGTGTAGTGCCTAAAAGGTAGCTTCCGATATTGGCTATAAACGATGGCACTGAAATCACTAACGACAACACCCACCACCCGGATAGTATCGACACCAGCAAAACACCAGTATGAAACACGATAAGTATGCGAGACCAACGCACAGATTGTTTAAACGCTTGCGGCTGATCGTCGTGCAACTTCTCCAACCACTCCTGGCTTGGAATATCCGTGTGAGCCGAACGCTCTCCCAGTGCGGTTCTGGCGGTCAGGTAAACATTCCACAAGAATCCACCTTTACTGAAATTCCGATTCGGCTTGGAAAAAAGGTTTAGCGTACAAAGCTGCAGCAGAAGTAACGGTGACAACGACGGGCTTAGCGGTAAGATGTTTTCACGATCGGCGTGCAGGTGCGTTGTATACCGATGATGATACGTGTGGCTCGCGCCATAGTCGTACGGGTCCCACCAACTGATCAAGCACACGGCATGCAAGAAGCCGTTATTTAATGCTCTGGATTTAAATACCGTACCGTGGCCAAGCTCATGTGCGGCTGTGCCTTTAAAAAACGTTGCCACAAAGCCCAACGCCCACAACGATATGACGAACGCAATCCATGCTTGTTGCGACCAAAACAGTATGGTTAATGCAGCAAGCAGAAGATAGACCCCAACATGCCCACCAGCCTGAATCCAGCCTTTCGTGTTTGAGCGGGCAGACAATTCGCGCAGCCGCTCATGACTTATCGGAGAGCGGTACCATTTAACGCGCAGTGTCTTTCTGACCTCAGACAAAGGTGGGTATGAATGCTCAACATTCTGACTGGTTATTGCGCTCATTTTTGTTAGTGAACTTTTCAGTTAGTTAACTACTGTCTCTACTCCCGTAAAGGTATACATCAACAGCAATAGGAAATCAACAACAGGACAGTGCCACTCGTCATTAGCAATTGTTGGCAGTATTTTCTATCAACAACCCCGTGAATTTCGATCAGTACAGATAGACCGCACCAGAATCTTCGCCTGTTGCAGATACAGCTAAAGACTCACCACTGGAGCTTAAACTCGTGAAAGTACCAAACCTTATCGAATCATCGGTCGTAGCCGATTTGATATAGGTTTTTTGTTGCCACTCATTGCCGTATGTAAACACATAAACAGCCCCCGGGTTAGTTCCAGAATTATCGTTTTGCTCCCCATTGATGCCAACAGCAGAACTGCCTTCGTTATACGAACCAACAGCTAGCACGTCACCACTGGCGTTGAGCGAAACACTACCACCAAAGTAATCATTTTCATCTGTGTTGCTGCTTTTTATATAGGCCTGCTTCTGCCATACGTCATCGTTGTTTGTGTACATAAAGACGGCACCAGAATCCAATGCGTTTGCGTCTACCTCGGAACCATTAATACCTGTGGCTGAGCTGTCTTCCCATACCGCACCAACTGCAAGCACGCTACCGTCAGTGTTTAATGCCAAAGACGAACCAAAAGAATCTTCTGCGTTCGTGTTACTGGCTTTAATGTAGGCCTGTTGCACCCATCCACCACTGTTGTCTGAAAACAGATACACAGCGCCCGAACGCAGCGCAGTGTTGTCATTCTGATCACCATTGATGCCTGTTGCTGCACTCGCTTCCCCGAGTGCAGAGACGGCAAGAACTTGACCATTTTTGCTCAGCACGACTTTAGAGCCAAATCTGTCGCCCGCTTCAGCATTACTGGCCTTGATATAAGTTTGATGCTGCCAAACGTCGCCTTCTCTTTTATAGATATAGACGGCACCAGAATCTTGCGCGGAATTGTCGCTCTGTAGACCGCCGATACCGGTTGCTACGCTGTCCTCGTTGTTAGCACCAATGGCTAGTGTATTTCCGTTGGAGCTCAGGCTGACACTGACACCAAATCTATCGCCAGCTTCCGCGTTGCCAGCTTTAATGTACGCCTGTTCTTCCCAATTACCATTAACACGCGTAAACACGTAAGCGGCACCAGATCTAAGTGCCGTAAAATCTTCTACGTCGCCGTTAATACCCGTGGCGTTGTTACGATCAGAGTTTGCGCCTATAGCCAAAGTATTTCCATCTTCACTCAAACTCATGGTGTAACCAAAAAACGTATCGACTGTTGATTCACGCGGCTGCAAATAGGCTTGCTTCTGCCAGCTCCCATTAATCCGTTCCAGTACATACACTGCTTGATGATAATGAAGGTTCTGGTTCGAATTGTATTTCTTCTCTGAAATTCCAACCGCCATGGTATTGCCGTCACCACTTAGCGTCGCAGCAGAACCAAAGTAGGTGAGTTCGAAATACACATTGGGGAATGCGTTTGGAAAATCATCTTTGCTCGCCTGAATAAAGCCCGCAGCTTCATGCAGCTTGTCGAGCACGGTCTGCTCTTGCGAGTCTGTACACTCGCTCGCATTACAGGCCTGAACAATGTAACGGGCATTCGCTTTCAAATGAAGCGCGACTTCGTGATCATAAGATAATACGGTGGCCGCCAGATCGTCTCCGACTTGAATATAACCCGACACACCATCAGAATTTTCCAGAACGCGATAGAATTCTGCACCCTCAGATGCAACCCAATTGAACCGAATGGTTTTATCGGGAACCATTTCCACCGTGAATTGCACGGGCGCTAAGGCATCACTGCCCACTGGATTTTTACCGGCCAATAACTCATCAAGGTTACTGACACCATCACTGTCACTATCGAATGCCTGTGTATCAAACTCATCTGCACCAACACTCATCGCCACTCCGGCACTTGGGTCTACAGTGATATTGGATTCATAACGACCGAGGGTTATCGCGCCGTTGTCGTCACTGAATATAATCGCGACTGTATGTTCAACGCCAGCTGGAAATTCATCTGAAACCACCCAAGATTCATCCACTACCCAACTGGCGTTGGCGCGCTTTTCACCGGATACCAACTGAACCTGCAAAGCATCGGATACATACACAGGTACCGTTACATTGAACGTGACCGTTGCCAGCATTGGTTCTTGGGAGCTAGGTTCAGCTGGATCAACATTTGAATTGCTTGGGTTCTGAGTAGAGTCTATAGAATCAACTCCACCAACTGGCACAGTTGTGTTATCTGTCGGAGCCGATGCTCCTTCATCTGTTCCTTCATCTAAGATGGGGGCGTCCATGTTTCCAGCTGCAATCGCATTTTGACCGTCGGCAACATTGATCACAGTTTCGCCAGCTGGCTGCAATTCTGAGGAACCAGAACAGGCGGAACCGAGCATCGTAACAAGTAGCAAACTCATAACGTGCTTGCTGCTGAATCTACTCAATACACTTAACTTATTTTCCATGTATTTTCACTTCACAATCATTTGCGCTTCCAACAACAAAACGCCATTCGCAATTCACATCTAACACAATGCATAACACGCAAGTAATGCTCTTACTACAATTCGCTTGGATGGTGAAATGGTGGAATAGCGCTGAGCTTTTTTGATTAGCACACACTATAAGGCAAATTGCCAATAGTTAATTGGGTACAAATACCAATAGCGCAGTTGCTACATTATTCTACATTCAGAACAACCCGAAACCCCACATTGCCAGTGGATACACTAGCCGGCAGGCTTTGCCTTGATGACGTCCGATAGCGCAAACAGTAAGATGCGTGACACAGATAAGAGCCACCTTTTGCGACATATTTATCACCATTTAATGGCCCTGTAGGATTTTTCACAGGCCTTGGTGAATGCAAATACGTGAACCTATCAGCCGTCCACTCCCAGACATTACCTGTCATGTTGAATAAGCCATAATCGTTGGCCGCGTATGTGTTCACAGGGGCGGTGGCTATATAACCGTCATGTGCATTATTGGTATTGGGAAAATTCCCCTGCCAGACGTTACATCGATGCTCACCCTGTGGCATTAGCTCAGCTCCCCAAGGGTATGGTTGTGATTCCAGCCCGCCTCTTGCTGCATATTCCCATTGCGCTTCTGTTGGCAACTGCGCACCAATCCAGCGGCAATAGTGCAAGGCGTCGGCTCTGGTCACATGCACCACCGGATGATTGGCTCTATCATCGATCGTGCTAGCCGGGCCTTCCGGATGACACCAGCTTGCACCCGGTACATCCAACCACCAGGGAGCATCGCCCGATGCATTGTAAGCCGAGGTTTCACTCATGAGCAAATGAAATACAAACGACGAACCCGCGCGCTGCGCATCAGTTACATAGCCTGTTGTCTCTACAAAGCGTTGAAAGTCGCTGTTGCTTACGGCGGTTTTAGCTATTTTGAACGCATCAACCCAAACGCGACGCACAGGACCTTCACCATCTTGTAAATGCGGTGAGTCGGCACTGCCCATAGCGAACCATTCGCCACCAATTAGAACCGACTCTATAGCAGGTCTTGCCTGCTTATCGCTATTGCCAGTGTCGGTTTCGGCTAATGGCGATAACGAGGCCTGTCTTGTAACCACATTTTTTTCACTGTGAGGGACGCAACAATTGACTGAATTGTTGATACTCACTTTGCAGCCTTGTCGCTTTGTAGATTATTCGTACTCATAAACCGGTGCCCACTGCTCACCCCATGCCTCTCTCCAGAAAGCACGTCGCATAGAGTTTTGGATAGGCATGCCACCGGACCATAAATCAGCCTCGGCGCGAACATGTTGACGAAAGAATTCCACCAACAAACTGTTTAACTCTTTCTCAACGGATTCATATTGTCCATTACCCGACAGGTTCGTTGTCTCTTGTGGGTCGTTTTCAACATCATATAACTCATCTTTAATGCCTTGATTCAAAGGCCCATCAAACCGTTTGAACAATACCCATTTCTGCGTTCGAACAACGCGTGTTTCCTCCTGCTCGGAATACACCGCATCGTCCCCCCAATCGGTTGGCATCTCACCTTTGAGCACAGGCATAAGATTGCGACTGGGGAGCTTGTGCGTAGAATCATCAGGCGTTATGCCAGCGTGATCTAATATGGTTGTATATAAATCCATATTAGATACCATCAATTTCGATGTCTGAGCGCTTGGGATTACTCCCGCTTGCCTTACAATCAATGGAATGGAATGCGCTGCACGATGAAGGTTTGAGGGAAAACTTGCGCCGCCATGCCCCCAGAAACCATGTTGTCCGACAGACAAACCATGATCTGTTGTAAATATCAGCAAGGTGTTATCGTCTATACCCAGATTTTCCAGCGATTGCATAATCTCTCCAACACCATCGTCGACCATAGACACTTGCGAATAGTAATTACGCAGTGTGGCCAGATCGTTGGGCGCACGCATTAGCATGGAGAAATCAAGATCGGCTGTGGATTCGGCTTGGACTTTCAGAAAACCATCTACGGCTTTTTTACTTAACGGCTGGCGCGGGATCGAATCCATAGGACAATCTGCATAACGCTTGCTGTGCCGGTTCTGTTCAGGTTCCTTTGTCGCAGGCCAATGACCGTACGGCGCGGGGTAAGGTAAAAAAAGAAAAAACGGGTTATCTTCAGCGACTTGCGCCTGCATAAAGGATTTGGCTTTTTCTGTAAAAAAATCAACTGAATGCCCTGGTTGTTCGTACACTTCTCCGTTATCAAATATACGGTTTCGATAGAAGCTTCGCACGTGACCATCTTCAAGCGTCACCCAATAATCGAAACCTTCAGCAGGCGAGGTCGGTTCTCCTAAATGGTATTTTCCAACCAGCGCTGTCTTGTAACTCTCGCCTTGCAAAAGGCGGGGTAACGTCTGGATGCCGTTTAACGCATGCCATCCACTAGGCCAATCCTGCATATTCCTGTCATCAATCCATGAATGCACACCATGTTGCGAAGGCAAAGACCCAGTAAGCAAAGAAGCCCTGCAAGGTGAGCAGAACGCATTCGGGCAAAACGCGTTTTCAAACTTCATACCCTGACTGGCAAGACGATCGAGGTTGGGCGTGTGTACTTCTGTGTTGCCGTAGCAAGCGAGGGTTGATGCCTGTTGGTTATCGGTAAAAATTAAAACAATATTGGGTTTGTTTTTCATACGCTATGCTCTATGTACTCAGCCCAATGTACTCTGCGAATTACACTTCGGCTTAGCACCGTTTCTTAAGGGATGGTGTTAGCGCTCTAGCCTAACTAACATTATCGATGCAGGCAGTATAATCGGATTACCAAGTAGCATTCATTTTTTAAGCACATGAGTCGCTAATTCGCATTTTTAAATCATGCAAAATAGCCAACGAGTGGTTAGATAACGGTAAGGATACCGGTTCGTTTATCTCGGCAGATACACCGGCAGAACAATAGCTTTCCATTACCATGCGCGCGTGTTCAGGCGACACCATAACCTCAGTATCTAACAGTACGGCCTCATGAAAATGAATGGTTTACGGACCCATCTGTCCGGCAAAAGCGTGATCCACTTGTTCACCGGGCATGGTAGACATAGGGTATTGCGTGCCGTCTTTCACCGCGTTCAACCAGTTATCGCGACTGGTATCATCGAGAATAAGCACTACGCCACCATCTCCATCCGCTCCGTTGTGTCCCATTGCGTTACCTTGACGTTTGGAGTTTCCGCCGGATAGATTGGACTGCTTAAAATCATATCTTCCGTGGAGTAACATGTCTCCAATTACTGTACGCAATTTCTCATAACTATCAGAGCTATCGTTTTCAACAAAATAGACATTAAACGCTTCTTTACTGCAAAACATAGCAAAAGCGAATTTTTCAAGCTTTATCCCAAACTTATTTCGGCGCAGTGTCGCCTCGACTTGTTCGGCAGTGTAGTAGTCGGATCTCCCATAATCTTCTGAAATGATATCGGGTAACCTTTTTCGGAACTTGGTAATTGCTCTATTTCTAACGAATGATGTACCATATTTCATATTTCATATTTCATATTTTTGACATATGCCATATCAGCAATTTGTAGACCACACAATCCAAGCCGCGAATATCGCAGTGCCCGGTGATTGTAATCGGTATGCAAGGGTTGCCCAGCTAGTTCCGCTATGAGGGCTTTTCCACCTTCTTATAGCAGCTGTTTCCAACAGCTACGTATGTCCGTTATGTACAAAATCTTAGTGATATCTGAGTTCAAGAATTGTAGTCATTCTGAATTATTGATATCGTTGCTGACGACAAACTCGTTTGGTAATTGGGCCGACAGTCTCCCTTGGTAATGACACTTAACTACCAAGCGATTATATCGCAACTCATTATCATTCGAATCTGACGGTTCTATTCCAGTAGCATGTCCACTCAGAGCAGAACTAGACCCTGAAAACAATTTAAAGGATTATCTAAATGGCAGATGTGGCAAGCTTGTTAACGGTCGCTACGGCCTTCTTTATTGTTGCTGCATCACCCGGACCTGCAACATTAGCAACGGCAACGGTATCGATGAGTTCGGGGCGGCAGAATGGTCTTATCTTCGGTGCGGGGCTTTCTGTCGGGCTTGCATTCTGGGGGTTAGTTGCAGCAACGGGTGTGGGCGCTATGCTTCAGGCATCAAATATTACTTTGGTGGCACTGAAAATCTTAGGCGGAGCGTACCTCCTATGGCTAGCTTATCTTTCCACGCGTTCGGCATGTCAGAAAAAATCAGAGCTATCTTCAGTTGTGTCGAATGGAAGCTGGTTCAAGCGAGGCCTTTTGCTGAACCTATCCAACCCCAAAGCAGTGCTCGCATGGATGGCTACGCTGTCGCTAGGTATCGGTGACAGTAATGGAATTTGGCAAGTCATATTGGCGACATCGCTATGTGTTATGTTGGGCTTTATGATTTATTCAGGATACGCGCTGGTGTTTTCAACTAATGGTGCAATGAATATCTATGCCCGACTTCGCAGATGGATTGATGGTGTTGTTGCTGGCCTATTTGCCTTGGCAGGGTTAAGTTTAATTCGATCTGCGTTGCTGAAGTAAGTAAGCTGACACAGCGCACTCGATTGATTATTACATAAAACAAATCATCTTCTAACCGTATGTTGGCAACGCGTTTTGCAAATCCGGCAACACCACCTTGACCGTTACCTACCAGTTTACAACTTTGGGCAACGTTAATATCTTCTATAGAAATGTCGGCTTTAAACTTGGCTTTCGCAGGACCAGATTTTGCCATGACGACCGATTTCATTTCGGTATCAGATAACTTCTCCATCTCCTCGCATCATAAAATGCAAGCCTTAAGCACTTCAGGATCGTTTAGTGCCTCCCACACGGTTGTCCGTGGTGCGGTAATAAGCTGTTCGCCAGATATTTCAATTATCATTCCCGATAAAACGATGTTAAACCGCAGCTTTTAATAGTAACTTACCTGAGAATGCAGCAACAGCCTAAACAAATTTAAACGAGACCCAGACATGAGCCGACTCAACCCACCACAACCAAACGAGTTATCAAGAGCACAAAAAGAAGTCCATGATGCAATAACGTCCGGACCACGTGGACGCGTGGTCGGCCCGTTAGGTGTCTGGCTATGGCGACCAGAGCTTGCGCAGAATGCACAAAGGCTAGGACAATATTGTCGATATGATAGCTCCTTGCCAAAGCGATTATCTGAATTGGCTATTCTGATAACCGGAAAATACTGGGAATCAGAATTTGAATGGCAGCATCATAAGCCCATTGCATTGGAGGCAGGAATAGATGAAGACATTGTTGAAGCCATTCGCACAGGAAAGATACCGGTGTTTACCAAATCAGATGAACAATGCGTGTACGACTGCGCTACAAGCCTTTATCAGACAAAACGCATCCCTGATGCCACCTATCAATTTGCAATGGAGATTCTCGGACGCGATGCACTAATCGATCTGGTTGGCGTTCTGGGGTATTACGCGTTCATTTCCATGACCATCAATGTATTCGAAGTCGATGCCGAAGGTGAAAACGAGCTATCGTAGACCATAGCCATCGCAACCGATATTGAGCAACCTTTAACGACACTACTGATATAGGCCTGATTGCGGTATGCTAAACGTAATTCTATACCCACATTGATACAGATAATGATTGAACTACACACATGGACCACACCCAATGGCCGTAAAGTGTCTATTCTGCTCGAGGAACTTGGCATTGACTACAGCGTTCATCCCATTGACATATCAAAAGATGAACAATTCGCGCCTGACTTTCTTGCAATTGCGCCAAACAATCGTATACCTGCGATAGTCGATACCGAGGCGAACATTTCCATGATGGAGTCGGGTGCCATCATGCAATACCTCGCTGAGAAGCATGGCAAGTATCTATCGACCGATCCTAAAAAACGTTGGGCTACAATCGAATGGCTTAACTGGCAAATGGGCGGCCTAGGCCCTATGGCAGGTCAGACCCATCATTTCGTAAAATATAACCCAGGCAAATCACAATACGCGGAAGACAGATACCAGAACGAGACAAGGCGCCTGTATGGCGTGTTGGAAAAAAGACTGAGCAACAACGATTACATTGTCGGTGAATATTCCATTGCAGACATGGCCTGCTGGCCCTGGATATCACGTTTTGAATGGCAAGGTATTGATTTAAAGGAGTACAAAAATTTAACGCGCTGGTACACCACCATTGCTGAACGTCCGGCAGTACAAAAAGGTTATCAGGTGCCCAAATACGTAACCGATATTCCGATGCCGTAAGACATCAGCACACTACAGCGTTTGGGCATCAAAGCTACCGTATCAAAAGAGTAGAACCTGTTGTATTGCAAGCTTAAAATGCGGCATATACTCTGGACAGATTCCTTCCGTCCGAATGCAGTATGGGCGATGTTTGTTGCTGCATCTCAACTGCCATTTAAGATCGAGCTTGTGTACATAAACATTCAGGCAATTAACACTTTTTTGTAAATTCATTGAGCTCTTTAACAGATGTTATGTGGTAAATATTTTTTTGCCCAGCCCGAGACTTGATTTTTTCAAACAACTCCGAGGTCCAAAATTGAGGTGAAAGCTTCAAATATTTAAACCCCGCTTTTGTTCCTTTTAGTACTGAGCTACCTTTTGGCCACCCGAGCGGCTTTACCAATGGACTTTTCAACAATCGTTTTACTACCCACCAGTAACTGACTCTGTATGGTAAATCGACGTAGATTAGCGTATCGGCTGCATCTATCCTTTCCCAGAAAGACGGTATTGTACCCAGCCCTTCTATTATCCAGCTATCTTTCGCGATCAACTCAGCATGCTTTATCGCATAAATCTCCGCTGACACTCTTTCACCACTCTTTTCATATTCGATTAAATCTAGCGGAAACAGGCTAACACCGACAGAGACTGATAAATCTTTACTGAGAGTAGATTTTCCACTTGCAGGCTTTCCAAACACAGCAATTTTTTTCACAGATCTAAATTATCCATATACGAACTACAGTTAACTCTTTAAAACTTGAATCTGTATTTCGAATACAGAACCATGTCTGCAAAGAACTATACAGTGACTAGATCAAATTAATTTTTAGACAACAGCTTGCCCTACGGCAGAGCGAAAAACTCAAAACAATCCTTGACGTATAGCGAGACTTTCCAGAACTATGTCATTCCACAAACGCGACTCAATAACCTCGGTCTC
>CAKZUP010000154.1 GCA_937922945.1 uncultured Granulosicoccaceae bacterium | reverse complement strand
GGAGCTATCGGCTACCTTGCTCGTGGACGAATTACCCAATTGAGCTGTATGAGGTTGTGTTTTTGTCTGGTTCAGTGGCGTCAGTGCAAAAGCAATCATGAGTACCGCTGCGCTCCCGAACAACGGTGCGTATCGCTGTAGAAACGATTCTCGTTCGTCTGGCGTTTGGTTAGATTGTGGGTTGTGGGCATTGGCCAAAATCTGTTGGTCAAGTGCAGCTGATGGCTCACGATTATCGGTGGCAAACAAAGCAGCTATATCGGTGTCATTCAGCCCGTCATTAATTCGAATGCGTTTGCTCATGCCTGCAGCCTCACTTGATTACGTAGCTTGGTGAATGCATACCGCAATCTGCTTTTCACGGTTTCGGGTTTTTCATCGACTAATTCTGCAATTTCTTCCAGCGTAAAGCCTGCAATATGGCGTAATAAGACCACTTCCTTTTGCGGCACTGGCAAGGTGTTTAGAGCGGAAGAAAGTACTGACTCACGGGCGCAGGCTTCCGCTACTTCGTCTGGTCGTAGTGGTGCTTGTAATGATGTGATCTGGGTATCTTCATCTAAAGTGTCTGCGTTTTTCAGCGGGTTGGACGACGCTGAACGATAGGCATCAATGAGCCGATTACGCGCAATACGATATAACCAGGCGTTGAAATTTGCGGTGGCGGTATAACTATGCCTTGCGTTGGTAACGCTTGACCAAACATCCTGAAACAACTCGGCAGCAGTAGCTTCATTAGAGCAACTATTCAGGATAAATCGATATAAAGGCGTACGATGACGCTGGTAGAGTTCGTTAAACGACAAATTATCGCCGTCGCAATACGCCAACATAAGATCGGTATCTGTTGCGTTTTCTCTGGTGACTGCTGTTTCAACCATGCATGGCGCGCCTGTAGTAATGCACCTGAATTTCAGGTGCACCGAGCTCTTATTTTACTACCGTTCGGTCGTTATCCTTCATCTATGTTGGCGTTTTGTGAATCATTGGTCTGTAACCCGACTTGCCGTAATTGGTCCAGACTGTTCGCCAGTTCAACTAATTGTACAAATTCGGAGCGATAACCGAAACGATCCTGTCCTTTTGCTGTGGTTGCGAGTTCTGTCACATCATCATAGCTGAAATCGTCCAGATATTTGCTTTGGCGTAACAGCTGGGCAAATCCTGCTACCGCTGCTGAGAACCGGTAGTTGTCGCTCGTGGTTCTTAAGTCTGTATTAAGGTTCTCACGGTTGATTCGCTTTTTTACTAACTCGCTAACTGACTCTTCAGGTTTTTTGTAGCGAAGGCGAACTTCGGCTATTTCGCCAGTTAATCTGTCGCCTAACGTATTCTGTTGATAACGCGACTCAGAGTGTCTTTCGCCACCTTCACCAACCAGTGCTATTTCGTAAAGCGCTGTGACCGTGTGGCCAGCGCCGATTTCGCCAGCATCTACACTATCGTTTGAAAAATCTTCGTTGGCCAGAGCTCGATTGACATAGCCCAACAATCGATATTCTGACACTTGCGCGGGGTTAAATTCGATTTGTATTTTCACATCCTTTGCGATCGTTAAAAGTGTTGCGCTCAGTTCTTCACTGAGAACCTTTCTTGCTTCGTTCAAGGTGTCTATGTAGGCATAGTTACCGTTGCCAACGTTCGCCAATTGTTCCATCAGGTGATCATTGTAGTTGCCCGAGCCAAACCCCAGTGTTGTTAGCGCTATGCCGGTGTCTCGTTTGCGCTCGATCAGTTTTTTTAACTTGTCGATATCACTGATACCGACATTAAAATCACCATCGGTTGCCAGAATAATCCGGTTTATGCTGTTTTCTGTTTGGTTTTTCTCGGCCATGGCATAGGCCAGCTCAATTCCTGCTTCGCCGTTTGTTGAACCACCAGCACGGAGCTGGCTCAGGGCGCGAGCAATGGTTTGGCTCTCATTACCGGCTGTTGGTTCAAGCACAACGCCTGACGCGCCAGCGTATACCACAATGCTCACAGAATCCTGATCGCTTAACGCTTTGCTTAGCATAGTGATAGACGATTTCAATAAACCGAGTTTGTTGCGCTCTGCCATAGAGCCGGATACGTCTATCAAGAAGACAAGATTAGCTGGTGGCCTTTGTGATGCGTCGATCGTATAGCCCTTTAAGCCAATATGAAGCAAACGGGTTTTATCGTTCCAGGGGTTAGTGGAGAGTTCAGTATTAATTGAAAACGGTTGGGTTGTGTTGTCTGGTATTTCGTAGTCATAGTTAAAGTAGTTCAAGAGCTCTTCGATTCTTATCGCATTTTCCGGTGGTAATGAGCCTGAATTTAGCATTCGACGCATGTTTGAATAAGCGCCGGTATCCACATCGATACTGAATGTTGAGGTGGATTGATCAGCAACCCGCACCACAGGGTTGTTTTGTTGTGGTTGGTATTTCTCGGTATTTTCAAGAGCTGGTGGGTTATAAGCTTCGGGTTGCAGCATTAAACGAGGTTTAGCCAGAATGTATTGAGCGGCTGTAGCCGCCGTAGATAGGCCGTTGCCTTGCGTTTGCGCACTGTCCGCGACATTTGTACGGTCGGCTTTTTGCCGAATTTTGCCAAAAGGTGCCAGATCTTGATTCTGATCGTCTGAATCTGCGCTCGCTGAACTCAGTTCTTCAAGCGTTACCAATCGTTCGAGCCGTGTAATGTTTGGAGCGGGTTGCTCGGTGTCTGTCACATCTTGTGTTGAGCATGCAGCCATCAGAGTTAGCACGCTGGCGGTTGTTGTCAGAGTCATCAGGGTAAGTTGTTGTCGCATTATTGCCTCTTTTTGGTGGATGTTAAGTGTATAAACGCAGGCGTGAGGAATTCGGGGTTATAAAAATGTGTCTTGTCTTCGTGAGTTAAAATGGGAAGTCAATGTCGCAGGCGGAAAATGGTGTGTCGACAAATCTTGCGTGCCAATGAATAATATGAACGCCGTAAATGTAATCTGGTTTAATAAATGAGCATGCAAACAAATAGTTGGAAGACGCTGCTCGGGCCGCAATATCGGGCACGGTTGGTATTGTTGTCACTCGCACTCTGGTTGCATGCGACCAACACGATGCTCACATCCACCACCATGCCATCTGTCGTCAGCGACATAGGTGGGCATCGGTTACTCAGCTGGGCGTTTTCGCTTTACCTCATTGGCTCTGTTGTGAGCGGCACGCAAATGAGTAAGTTGTCGAGAACGGCAGGTATACGCAATGCGATGAGCGGTGCGGGCTGCCTGTACCTGATAGGCTGCTTTATATGTGCTGTAGCGCCGAACATGCCTTGTTTTCTAATAGGTCGCCTTGTACAAGGCTTGGGTGGAGGCGGACTGGTATCGCTTGTTTATCTTTCACAACATCAATTTTTCCCTAATACATTGATTCCCAGAGTGGTAGTGTCCAACAGTGTGGTTTGGATGGTGGCGGCCTTTACGGGTCCGCTTATCGGTGGCTCATTTGCAACCTACGGATTATGGCGTCTGGCGTTTATCTTTTTTGGTTTGCAGGCTTTGCTGTTTATTGCCGTTTGTTTACGACAATTAGCACCCGAAAAAATGGATACCAACCAACCCATGCAATCCATTGCCTGGTGGAATATGGTGCTACTTGTGGCCAGCGTATTTTGTGTGTCTGTAGCGGGTATGCAGTCCTATTGGTTTGCATCGGCTTTGCTGGTCTTGCTCGGTGTTGCCAGTCTGTATTGGTTTGTCGTTTTTGATCAACGTTTGGGGCAGCGTAGAATGTTGCCCGCGGGCATGCTCGATTTTTATAATCCAGTGTTTGTTGGATTACTGCTCACCCTGGTACAAAGTGCGGCACTGATGTCGTTTGTTGTTTATGGTCCGGTTGTGCTCGTGCACGTTTACGAGTTATCACCACTGCAAACCGGATTTGTATTGATTACCGAAGCGCTTGCGTGGTGCACGGCAGCGTTGTTGTTTGCCGGTTTAAAGCCGGCACAGGAAAAAAATCTATTGCGTATCGGCAGTGTATTGGTCACGATTGGACTTTTCTTGCAAGGCGTTGTGGTACCTAATACTCAAGTTATTTATATCGTTATGGTACTCACTATCGCTTGCGCAGGTTTTGGCGCATCGTGGGGTTATTTAATCAGACGCGTCGTTGACTCGGCTGCGGTTGAGGACAAAGATCGTGCATCGTCAATGTTGCCCGTGGCTCAGCAAATGGGTTTTGCATTTGGTGCAGCATACGCTGGTGTGGTTGCAAACGGGCTGGGCTATTCAGGTTCATCGAGCGTTGCTGAAATTCAAGACATTGCGCCCTGGGTTTTCTTCGCGTTTGTGCCGTTTGCCTTATACGGCAATGTGTGTGCATGGCGCTTTTTTTTAGAATCCAAAGCTTCAACGCCAGTAAAATAAGTGGAGCTAACAGAAGACCAATGGATAGAATATCAGTATGAATAACGCCTGGAAGCGTGCTGTTGAAAACGCGTTGAATAGTGCAATTGATTCTATGACACCGGTTGGCGGCGGGGACTTTGCTCGTGCATTTTCTGCAACGCTATCGAATCAAACACGCGTATTTATCAAAACGCACGAAAGTCCACCCGCCCATTTTTTTACCACAGAAGCCACCGGGTTAGAGTGGTTAAGATCAGCCAAAGCGCTCAATGTGCCAAAGGTGTTGGCGGTCAGCGATGACCCGCCTTTTCTGGCAATGGAATGGATTGAAATTGGGGCTGGCACTCACAGCACGGAAGTAGAATTTGGCCAGGCACTGGCGCAATTGCATCAACGAGGCTTTAAGCAAGTTGATTTTGAGCATGTTGGTTTTGATTACTATGGAAGGCCGGACGGAAGAACCACGGGCAGCCTTGGCGTACCCAATGAGGTCTGTGAAAGCTGGCCTGAATTCTACTCGTCGAAGCGTCTATTGCCGTTAGCGAAGCTTGCTCACGACAGGCAGGCTCTGCCTGAAGGATGCGTTAATGACATTGAGCTTTTGTGCCAGAAGCTCGGCGAATTTGGAGCGGCTGATGAGGCAGCGTGTCTTTTACACGGAGACTTATGGGCAGGCAATCGCGTTGTGGACATTAACGCTCAAAGCTGGATAATCGACCCTGCCGCTCACGGTGGGCATCGCGAATTCGATCTGGCGATGATGCAATTGTTTGGTGGTTATGATGCCGTATGTTTTGAGGCTTATAATGAGGTTTTTGCACTGGAAAGTGGTTGGCGATCGAGAGTCGCTTTGCATCAGCTAGCACCACTTATCGTCCATGCTATCAAGTTCGGTGGTTCGTATGGCGCGGCAACAAAACGTGCTTTAAAACACTACGTATAGAGTCACAATGAATAAATCAATTACACAGGTAACCCTGCTCGATGGTGGTATGGGACAGGAACTGCTAAAACGCAGCGGTGCCAAACCCTCTCCGTTGTGGTCAGCGCAGGTGCTGATGGATACCCCGGATATTGTCAGAGACTTACACATAGACTTTATTCGAGCTGGGGCACAAGTCATAACGCTTAACAGTTATTCGGCAACCCCTGAACGATTGGCACGCGATGCCGACGAATCTCTGTTTGAAGGCTTGCAGCAAAAGGCCATAGAAGTGGCAATTAGTGCCAGAAAAAAATCTCAAAAAGCAAACGTAAAAATAGCCGGAAGTCTGCCGCCGTTGTATGCCAGCTACAGGCCCGATCAGGCGCCAGGCTATGATGAAATGTTGGCAACCTACAGACGCGTTGTCAATGTGCAGCAATCGTCGGTCGACTTGTTTATTTGCGAAACCATGGCATCGATTGTTGAAGCGCGTGCTGCAACAACCGCTGCAAAGGAGAGTGGGTTGCCGGTATGGGTGGCGATGACTGTGAGCGATGATACGTCGGCAACACTCCGAAATGGCGATGCGGTTACAGAGGCTGTAAAGGTACTCGATGCATTGGTGGTTGATGCCAAGCTGATTAATTGCAGCAAGCCTGAAGCCATAGATGCTGCGTGGACATCGCTGCAATCGGGTACAGGCCCGATTGGCGCATATGCCAATGGTTTTACCTCTATCAGTGCACTTGAGCCCGGTGGAACAGTTGACACATTGTCGGCAAGACACGATCTGGGTCCCGAGAACTATGCCGATTTTGTCATGGGCTGGGTCGAGCAGGGTGCCGCAATCGTCGGTGGATGTTGTGAGGTAGGGCCAGAACATATTGCCACTATTGCGAAACGGTTGAGGGAGAAGAAACTGATTGCGTGAAATCGCATTAATAGGGCTATACTAGCAGGTGTGAGAAGCGATTATTTCATTTCGGTATTCCTTGCTGTGGCGCTGTGCTTTGGCCAGCTTGCCAGTAATGCGCACGTCTTAAGCCATCTCGATACTCAAACTCCTGCGGCTACTCACTCTCATCAGCAATACGACTCCGAACAACCCAATAATAGACAACCCAATAATAGACAACTGACGGCACACCTTGGTGGGCATTCCGAGTCTGGCCATAAGCACGATGCCCGGCGCGACTTGCACGTAGATCACGCGCTTGGTGCACATTTTGCCGATATTCATGCCACGCATGAGCATGGGACAGATACCGATAGTGAGTTTATCGACTGTTTTATTTACCACCTGTACGCCGGCTCAAATTACCTGACCACGACTCAATCCAGCGATGCTTGCACGGGTTTTAAGTGTGTGAACTCAGCGATCTTCTTGAGTTTACGCAGTCCGGCAGGCACAGCTCACCGCCCGCATATTCGCGGCCCACCAACGCTCTCCTGATTATCAGTACGTCGATTTGCGGCATTTGTCGCTAAACCAACAATCAGGAATTTATTATGAAAACATCCGTATCGCTCGCTGTTGTTTCAGTGTGCTGTTCATCTGTCGCTTTTGCCCAAACTGAACGGGACCTTGACAGCCATTTACACGGTGCAGCCAATTTAAACGTTGCTGTCATAGCGTCTGAAGTACAACTTGAATTGAGTACGCCCTGGAATAATCTGGTGGGCTTTGAACATGCTCCCAGTACCGACGAGCAGCACGTATTAGTCGATGAAGCTTTGGCTCTACTCAACAATCCAGATGAATTGTTTTCCTTCAACAACGCTACTTGCTCTGCCACTGAGGTGGTAATTGATAACAGTATGGGTGCCGAAGATGGGCACGACGATCACGATGATGAGCACGCTGAGAAAGATGATCATGGGCACGACGATCACGAAGATGAGCACGCTGAAAAAGACGATCATGGACATGACGAGCACGATGATGATCACGCTGAAAAAGACGATCATGGGCACGACGAGCACGACGACGAGCACGCTGAGAAAGAGGATCATGGGCATGGACACGATGATGAGCATGGTGAGTCTGAATCTGTTCACTCAACGGTGTTAGCGCTATACACCTATCAGTGCAGTGAAGTAGATCAGTTGGACACAATCGAATTATCATTGTTTGAGCGGTGGTCCGGGTTGGTGGATCTTGACGTACAGCTCGTAGGCGATAGTGGTCAGACCATGCTCGAATTAAACCGTGAGAATTCGTCTATTGATATCTCTCAAGTGCGATGAGGTGGGTTTTGACTTTTGGCGATACTATTGAATGATGCCATTTGATGTCTGAAACCAATCAGAACATGGTGCAAATTACCGACCTTCGATTCGCTTGGGGCAATCAAGCGAATCCGGTGATTAATATTCCGGAATTCCATATAGCCCGCGGTGAGCATCTGTTTTTACAGGGCCCATCTGGTTCTGGTAAAACCACCTTGCTCAGTCTGATTGCGGCGGTTCTGTCTCCGCAGAGCGGCTGTGTGGTTATTGACAACATTAATCTTGATACGCTGCGTCGGAGCCAGAAGGACCAATTTCGTGTCGACCACATTGGTCTTGTTTTTCAGCAATTCAATTTGTTGCCATTTTTATCGGTGGCCGATAACGTTCAGCTGAGTTGTCGCTTCTCCAAAACGCGCAAAGCGCGGGCGGGTGGCTCAAAGCGCGCATTGGATGAAGAAACCGATCGGTTGCTCGATGCCATGATGCTTAACCCGAATACGTTGCGGCATCGACACACATCGCAACTCAGTGTTGGTCAGCAGCAGAGGGTCGCGGTTGCGCGAGCGTTGATTGGTAGTCCACCGTTGATCATCGCTGATGAACCCACATCGTCATTGGATTCAGACTCGAGGCAAGCGTTTTTGGAGCTGTTATTCAGTGAAACAAAAAATGCAAACTCCACCCTGTTGTTTGTCAGTCATGATGCCAATCTTGCCAGCGCTTTTGATCGGCACGTGAACTTGACGACGGTTAATAAAGTGCCGTTTACGCTAGACAGGTTAGGCGAAACCCGATGATAGGTATTGCCTGGAAAAGCTTGTGTAATCGATGGCCGACTGCATTGCTCGCAGTGTTGGCCATCGCTGTGAGTGTGTCACTTATACTCACGGTAGAGAAAATTCGACGGGATGCGCGTAATAGTTTTACGCAAACCGTATCCGGTACCGACTTGATTATTGGTGCGCGCAGTGGTGCGGTGCAGCTTCTGCTGTATTCCGTATTTCGTATCGGTAGCCCAACCAATAATATTAGTTGGCAAAGCGTTGAAGACATTCAAGCTCGTTCAGGCATCAAATGGACAATACCGCTATCGCTGGGTGACTCTCATGCCGGTTTCCGTGTACTGGGAACCACGCATGATTATTTCGAACATTACCGGTATGGAAATAAAAGCGCGTTATCGCTAAGTGAGGGCCGCCGTTTCGAAGATGTGTTCGATGCTGTTTTGGGAAGTGAAGTTGCCGCGAAACTGAATTACAACATCGGCGATAGTATCGTTGTGGCTCACGGCACTGGCAAAGTGGCGTTGGTGGAGCACGAGCAACAGCCATTTAGCGTGAGCGGCATACTCGCACCCACTGGTACACCGGTAGACCGGGCTATCCACGTTAGTTTGCAAGGCATTGAAGCCATGCATGTCGACTGGCGAAACGGTGCAGCGGTAAAGGGCGAGGGCACCAGTGCCGAAACCATTCGACAAATGAATCTTCAGACGACGGAAATAACCTCGTTGTTAGTCGGTCTGAAATCCAGAGCAACGGTTTTTCGGGAACAAAGAGCAATAAATACGTACAAAGAAGAACCATTATTAGCGATTTTGCCCGGCGTTGCGCTGCAGGAGCTGTGGAGTCTGGTGGGTGTGGCTGAGGTGGCGTTGTTGATAGTCTCGGTTATCGTGGTTGTTGCTGGCCTGATCAACCTGATGTCGGTTCTGCTTGCAGGTTTAAATGAACGGCGCAGAGAGATGGCGGTACTGCGTTCTGTTGGTGCAAGACCGATGCATGTGTTTGTGCTTCTTTGTATTGAGTCGGCGTTGCTGACTTTAGCAGGCATTGTCATTGGTCTATTGGCGCACTACCTGTTAACCGGATTGGGCTCGTTATTTTTGCAAGAGCAATATGGGATAACCGTTACATTGTCTGCCCCAACGCTTACGGAATGGAAAATATTAGTTGGCATTGCTGCGGCGGGAATACTGGCAGGCACAATTCCAGCAGCACAAGCCTACCGAAAGTCTTTGTCTGACGGTTTGGCGCAAAAAACGTAACAATGAAAAAGCGAATTTCTTAAGCACGGTTAGCACGCTCAGTGCAAAGATTAAATTGGAATCGAGGATGATCAAATGAATACGAGAAGACAACTGCTCAAGCTTGGTGCTGCAAGTCTTTTCCTGGTTTCTTCTGCAAGCTATGCCAAATGGTGGTGGCCCTTTTCAGATGACAACGACAATCTGGACGATGCCAACTTGACAGAGCTTAACTGGGAAGATCTCATTCCAGACGATTTTGTACAGCCGGAAAACCCGTTCGCCACAATGGCACAAGAAGACATAGACAAACTGTTGGATGGCAGCGATGAGTCTAATGCCGAGCTGGAAAGGCTTCAGGAGGAGTTTAACTATGCTCCGGTGGTAGAAGAGCTAGACGGCAAGCGCGTAAAATTGCCAGCGTATATTACGCCGTTGGACTTTGATGGCAATACGCGTTTGCAGGAGTTTCTGTTAGTGCCTTATGTCGGCGCATGCATGCACACGCCGCCACCGCCAGCGAACCAGGTTGTGCATGCTAAGTCTGCCGACACCATCGAGCTTAAAAGTATTTATGAGCCCGTTTGGGCTATTGGAACAATTCGGGCTGAAACCGTTAAAAGCGACATCGCCGAATCGGGTTATAAGCTTGAAGTGGAACAAGTCATGCCCTATTC
>CAKZUP010000153.1 GCA_937922945.1 uncultured Granulosicoccaceae bacterium | reverse complement strand
CGCAAGGCCGTTTCAGGGTCAACCGATAAGTGTCTGGCCAGGTTCACAACAGTGAACAGCAAATCACCAATCTCATCTTCTACTGCCGCTTGATCACATGCATTAACCGCATCATGCACTTCTTTGGATTCTTCAGCCAGCTTTTCCCACACAGGCGCAACGTCCGGCCAATCAAACCCAACACGGGCCGCACGCTTCTGTATTTTTTCAGCGCGAGTGAGCGCTGGTAACGCAAGCGTCACATCAGCCAACACTGACACAGGAGACGATGCATTTTTCTGGCGCTCAGCTGCTTTCTGGTTTTCCCAGAGGGCTTTAACCTCATCTGGATTATCAACCTGCACATCACCAAAGATATGCGGGTGACGACGAATCAATTTGGCAACGATACCGCGAGCAACATCATCAAAATCGAACGCGTCTTGCTCGGCCGCCATTTGCGCATGAAACACCACCTGCAATAGCAAATCGCCAAGTTCAGCCTGTAAATCGGGGAGATTATCGCGCTCGATAGCATCAGCAACTTCGTATGCTTCTTCTATGGTGTATGGCGCAATGGTTGAGAAGGTTTGCTGCAAGTCCCAGGCGCAACCCGACTCCGGGTCTCGCAGCCTGGCCATAACCCTTCTTAGTTCTTCAATTGGCGTCACACTACCCTCATTGGTAGTCGTGTATTGAAACCTTCAGAATGTGAGCTTGATACCCAAATGGACACTGCGATCAATCTGTACATCGTTGTAGTCATTGGTATCAAACTGCATGCGCCGATACCCGATATACGCACGAGCTTGCGGAATAACATCTATCTGCAGTCGCGCACCGATTTCAGCATAGCGTTCTGCATCGGAAAAACTGGTTATGCTAGGGGCCAAATAGCCTTCGAACGCAAGCTCAATGGGATTGTACCGACTGGACGCCAACAATAAACCGAACTGAAAACCCAACGCCACAGCGCCGACCGATTCGTCGGTCTCTTCTACATCACCCACTGATGGAATTGCAATATCACCAGCAACCGCTTTCATGCCGGCACCCATAGAATACTGCGCGCCCGATGCAGACTGGCGGAAGCCTCTGGCCATTAGCGTTGCATGTGCCAGCTTGTCACCCTGCTCACTGACAAAACCGCCCAAAGCAAGCTCAGAACCACCGCCTTGATTAAACTGATACGCAGGGTTCAGCAGAACTGACAGGTTGGCTGTCTCATTACTCAGAGCGAAGTCGAGCCCACTGGCACTGACACCCATGGACGAGAACAACAGGCACAAACCTGCGAGCACTTTTTTCATCGGACACCCCAAACGCAATTATTACTTCCGTAACTAGAGTCTAGACGTGATTTGTCGAGCCGCAAGAGACACATTCATTCCATTTGGATTTATCCAAAAGAATTCATCGGGAACTGCGCTTACCTCACTGATTAATGGCTTAACAGGTTTTGCTCTAACCTGCCCCTATCAGGCATTCCCGACCTTACCGAAACTCAGCCAAGTGTATGTGGACACTGTTTTTGAGTTGCGTTCACCGGCGATCAACAAGACTGATGAGCTATGCGGCGTTCACAGAGCGCACCAGTACTGGCTGCTGTATTTTTTGGTCAAAATATGGTTTAGAAATTATCTTGATAAGGTTGAATTTTCACAAAATCCAGCCTTTTTGGAATGTCACCGGTACGATAAATTATTATATTGGTCCATTTTTGGACATTGCAAACGTGAGCCTACTCATACATCATGGCTATGATCCGCATCGCAACCTCGACGGGGTTCCCTGTGGGTAAACCTATTCAGGTAAACCGATACAAGAGGAGGAGTTATATGAAATATTTAAGTTCCAAATCGCTGAGCGCAGTCATCCTGGCCGGCGCTGTCTCTCTCATGAGCACAACCACAGTAAGAGCCGCAGACAGCACAGCACCGATCGTTATCCCTATTCACAATTGGTCAAGTCAGATTGTAATGGCCTACGTGCTCGGCGGCATGTTCGAGTCTATGGGCAGCAACGTCGAATATGTCCCTGCTGATTCTCAAGCCGTGTACGAATCTATTCGTAATGGCGATGTGACTATTTCGCACGAAGTATGGCAATCCACATTCGGCAAGTCGTTTTATAACGCTATGACCAAAGGCGGTGTTATCGATGCCGGTACTCACTCTGCAACCACACTGGAAGAAATGGGTGTGCCTACCTGGGTTATCGAAAAAGATCTCTGCCCCGGCTTACCGAATTGGGAAGCACTAAAAGACTGCCATGAAAACTTCACCACCCCTGATTCAGGCGGCAAAGGTCGTTGGCTGGAAGGCCCGCAAAGCTGGCACGGCAACCTGATGCCAGAACGCCTGGAAGCATTAGGGCTCGCCGATAAGTGGACAGTAAAATTTGCCGGTGGTGCAGATGCGCTGTGGACTGAATTAGCCTCGGCGAAGAAAGAAGGTCGCGGCACCATCGTGTTCAACTGGACACCAAACTTCACTGACGCCGACGGATTTACCTTTATCGAATTCCCTGAGTATACCGAAGGGTGCCGCAAGGAAGACGGTGGCGATGGCAAATGTGGTTCACCGAAAGGCTGGCTGAAAAAGGCGGCTAACTACAAGTTCCCGAAAACTCACCCTGCCGCCTACACGGCATTTTCCAAAGTGGATTTCACCACAACACAAATTGGACAAATGGCAGCGTTAGTGGATATTGATAAGTTAGACCATAAAGATGCTGCAAAGAAGTGGTTGGCAGACAACGAAGCGTTATGGATGCCATGGACCAAATAAGGTCTGATTCCTAAATTGGCGAAACCGCTAACTATAAACGCCCTCCTGGCATAAAAAGTAAGTCCGGGAGGGTTTTTTATTTGTTGGTATCGCGTAAACGTTGTTTCGTTTGCGGTTGCGATGCTAAATTGTTTTGATGCTCACCCATAGCATCAACATCGATGACTGAGATACACATGTCTGAACACACTTCTCCAAATTCTCGAGATGCAGTTATCCGCTGCGATTCTGTGTATAAAATTTTTGGTGATAACGCCAAGAAAATGCTGCAGGACTCTCAGGGTGCTGTTGATGCCGCAACATTTGAAAAAGCCGGTTGCATCGTTGGTGTCAATAACGCAACGTTCGAAGTCTATGAAGGTGAATTGCTCATTGTCATGGGTTTGTCCGGTTCGGGAAAATCAACACTGTTGCGTTGTATTTCGCGTTTAACAGACGCCACCGCCGGCAGAATTGATATTGAAGGGCAAGACATTCTGTCGATGAACAATCGGCAGCTTATCAACCTTCGCCGCAGCAAAATGGGTATGGTGTTTCAAAGCTTTGCACTACTGCCGCATAAAACAGTACTTGAGAACATTGCCTTCCCGCTGCAAGTAAAAGGCATCAGCACCAAAGATAGCATAGAGCGTGCACAGGAAATGATTAATCTTGTGAGCTTATCAGGACGTGAGAACTACTTTCCAAGACAACTCTCTGGTGGGCAACAACAACGTGTAGGCATTGCACGCTCGCTGGCAATCGAGCCCGACATCTGGTTTCTGGATGAGCCCTTTTCAGCACTAGACCCGCTGATTCGAAAAGAAATGCAGGATGAATTTTTGCGCTTGCAAGGCGTACTGGGTAAGACCATTTTGTTTGTCACCCACGACTTCGATGAAGCACTGCGATTGGCTGATCGTATCGCCATAATGAAAGACGGTATTATCGAGCAACTTGACACACCGGCCAATATCGTTATGAACCCTGCCACAGAATACGTGCGCAAGTTCACCGAAGAGGTACCTCGTGAAAAAGTGCTGACGGTTGAGTCGATAATGGACCCGCCTGATACAAACAGCTTGAATCAGGACATACGCATACCAAAGAACGCAGTACTCGAAAACGTTGCAGAATCCATTTTAAGCGCGAATGCAGCGGTCGCTGTTGTCGATGAAAACAATAACATTGTCGGCAGTGTCGGCGCACCCAAAATAGTGCAGGTGTTGTTTGGCAATCGCGCATCCAATGAAGGCGGCGTTTCGACATGATAGAGACGTTTCGCAACAACAAGCTATTGCAATTTATCGTTTTAATTGCCGTATTTCTTGCGCTGTGCTACTTGATAACACCCGCAGATGGTAACTACTTTTGGCGATTACCGCCCTTACTAAAAGGCTTACCACTGGCAATCAACAACGGTGTTGATTTCCTCATGTTCGATTGGTGGCTAATCGATGTCTACGACCCGGATATCGAAGAATTCGAAAAAAAGCCATTAATGAAAGAGATTACGCGAGCGATTGGTGGGTTCGTTTTATTTCTCATTGAGTTTGTACGCGAAATATTACTCGGCGGTGTTAAAACCATCGTAACCTTCACTAGCTGGGATTGGGCAACAGCCAACCCATGGGCCCGCTGGCCCGGCCTGCCATGGACTGTTGTCGCTGGCGGTGCAGCTATTCTGGGTTACGCCTTAAGCGGCGTTCGCCTCGCTCTTTTTGTATTTGCAGCCTGCGTCTACATCGCTGTGTTCGGGCAGTGGGAGCCATCGATGCAAACACTTTCGTTTGTGCTCATCGCTGCGCCCGTATCGGTGCTGCTGGGCCTTCTGTTCGGTGTTTGGGCATTTAAAAGTAAACGCGTTGAAGCCATACTCAACCCGTTATTGAACGTTGCGCAAATAATGCCGCACTTCTCTTACCTGATACCGGTCATGGTATTTTTTGGTATTGGCGATCATGCAGGTGCTATAGCCACCATTATTTTCGCCACCCCGCCCATGGTTCGTCTCACGCTACTCGGTTTAAGAAAAGTGCCCGCAGAAGTTACAGAGGCAGGCTTAATGACGGGTTGTAGTCGTGGGCAACTACTGCGAAAAGTACAAATCCCGTCTGCCCGACGCGACATACTCATCGGCGTTAACCAAGTTATCATGCAATGTCTGGCCATGGTCGTCATTGCATCGCTCATTGGTGCGAAAGGCCTGGGCAACGACTTACTTATTGCGCTGAATCGTTTGCGTATTGGTCTGGCGCTGGAAATCGGCGTGTGTATTGTGCTTATCGCCATTGTGTTAGACAGGCTCTCGTTAGCCTGGGCAAATAAGCAAACTGATTATTTCGCCGACCAGTCCTTTACCCAACGGCACAAATTCTCGCTAATGTTTCTGGTGGTATTTGTAGTTGGTGTTGTATTGGCCTACTTAGGACGATTCGTTTTTCCGGAAGGCTTTAATTATCTTTACCTCATTCCACACAACAAAGGCATAACCACAGAACAATTCTGGCAAAGCGGCGTCGACTGGGTATGGGAAACCTTT
The DNA here is from genome assembly GCA_937922945.1 of uncultured Granulosicoccaceae bacterium. GTDB lineage: Bacteria > Pseudomonadota > Gammaproteobacteria > Granulosicoccales > Granulosicoccaceae > Granulosicoccus. Next base: position 24,445 of record CAKZUP010000153.1, on the reverse strand, counting down.
TTCTATTCTTTAAAGGGCTTTAATGAGTGGTTTATTGTCGATGTTCTGATACCGATAAAAACCGCTTTTCTTAATATGCCTGTTGCCGCTACGTTTACGCTTGCCATGGGCGCAGGTTTTATCGTAGGCGGTATTCGCTCGGCACTGATCGTTGGTGGATTTTTACTGTTTATTGCGCTAACCGAATGGTGGGACAGAGCGTTAATTACTTCATACCTGATGACCATAGCTGTGCTAATTTCGGGCACCATCGGAATAATTGTGGGCACTATTTGCGCGCAGCACTCAGCATCATCGCGTTTTATACTCACAGTGTGCGACACTTTCCAGACTTTCCCATCCTTTATTTACCTTATCCCGGTCATGATGTTGTTCGGTGTCACCGATACATCAGTGCTTATTGCCATCGTGGTGTACGCAACCATTCCGGCAACACGTTATACCGTTGAAGGTTTGCGAAGCGTACCGGAGGCACTACAAGATGCTGTTTCCATGTCGGGCGTTAACCGAGTACAGCGCTACTTCTCACTGGAATTACCAATGTCGTTTCCGCACATCGCCCTGGGCATCAACCAAACGGTGGTGTTCGCGCTCTCTATGGTTATTATCGGTGCTCTTATTGGTACCGATGATCTTGGCCAGTTAATTCTGAAATCGCTTTCTGAGCGTACTGGCGTGGGTAACGGAATGATGTTGGGGCTTTGTGTGGCGTTTATCGGCTTGGCGATAGATCAGATACTACGCACCTGGGCCAATCAACGAAAGAAGGCGCTCGATTTGCCTTAGTTCGCTTTGCACACGAACTAGTTTTTTATCGGGCTGGTGAGCGTCCAACCACCGTCCACCACCAAGGTCTGGCCAGTGATCTGTGCGGCGTCTGGGGATAATAAAAAACACGCAGCTGACGCTATATCGTCTGGAGTAGAGGCTCTTCCTGTTGGCGTTATGGCAGACCAGGTATCGGCGTAATCAGGATCTTCTTCGGTTCGTTCAGTAATGGTGGCACCGGGCGCAATGCAATTAACCGTAATACCGTAAGATGCCAGCTCGGCGCCCAGGCTACGTGCCAACATGCGAAGCGCCGCTTTTGTCATACCATACGCCGCCAGATCGGGATGGTACTGATAGCCTGTTACTGAAGACATAAACAAAATACGGCCACGTTGGCGCTGGGCTATAAGCTCTTTTGCAAAACGCTGAGCAAGGAAGAAGCTGCCTTTGATATTCAGCGACAGCAACTGCTCGAGCTGTTCTGGTTGGTAGTCTAGAAAACTGCCGAATGTGGTGGTTCCAGCATTCGCGATAACATTATCGACACGACCAAACCGAGTTAGTGCGATAGTCATTAATTCATTAATATGCTCGATGTTACCAGCATCACCAACGACCAGCTCAACAGCCCCATCCGGGTATTGCACCTTCAATCGACTGTCACAATCAGAAAGCGATTGCGAATTTACATCGTTTAAAACCACCGCGTGGCCAAGATTCAACAACCTTAACGCCAATTGATAACCGATGCCTGTTGCAGCGCCGGTGATGATCGATACCGGAATTTGAGTCGTGTTTGTCATTTTGTTTTTATTAACCAAGCACCCAGATTCCACAATACTAGCACTTGCAAATTAAGCACTCGGACTAAGAACGCGCAGGAATATCAACCAACTTACCGCGAGGAATTTCACCGGCTGCATCGTACATGGGCAGCGACACCAGCTCACCTTTATGGCATTGGCCATCGATGCATTCAATAAGTACATTGCTACCCACAGCAAACTGGCTATTGTTCAGGCGAGCAATGCCAATACCGGTTTTTAATGCAGGCGACACCGCACCTGCCGTAACAAACCCTATCGCTTTTTCTGAATCAGGGCGTTCTTGATCAGCATCGTGCAGGAAAATATGGCCGCCAATATGCGGCTCTGCCTCACACACCACCCCAGACAAGCGTGAATCTTTACTCGCGCCTACAAGGGCTGATTTTCCAATAAAATCACCTTTATCCAAATCAACAAACATCCCTAATCCGACATCGAACGGCGTTGTGGTGTTATCGAAATCTGAGCCAGCATTTAGAATACCGGCTTCTATTCGTCTTATATGCATAGAATCTAACCCGAACAAGCTTATTCCGTGCGGTTCACCTGCACTTTTTATATGCGCCCAAAGCGCCTGCGCATCGTGATGAGGCTCTGTATAAAATTCCCAGCCAAGCTCATTGGTATAACCGGTACGGGTGATAATGACATGCTGTCCACCCAGATTCACTTTTGCAATACCAAAATAAGTAAACGTTTCAGGCAGACCACCCTCTGCTGCATCGGCAAGAATATCTAACGATGTTGGTCCTTGTACTTGAGATACATACACTTGCGGGTCGGTAATCGAGACGTCCAGCCCGGTTGCATGCGCACGCGCCCAGCTATAGAAATCACCATCGGCTTGCGCGTACCAGAATTTATCTTGCGACAACCGCAATAAAATACCATCGACCAGCAACGTGCCATCTTCATAGCAAGCGATGCCATAACCACATCGCATGGGTTTGAGCTTGGCAATATCTTTAGTGAATAACCGGTTTAACAAGGTTTGCGCATCCGGACCTTCGAATTGCAGTGGGAATTCTCCGGTATTGAGTACAGCTGCCTTAGTTCGTAAATTCCAGTACCCCTCTTCGGTAGAGAGCTTGTCGAAGCAGCAAGCCATTAGTCTGCGGTTGTACACGCAATAGTGTGGCCCGAATGGTCGCTCTATTTCATGATAGGGATGACGGTTTATTGAGAAGTCCCAGCCAGCACCAGCAATACTTGAAACCAGGTCGCGCGTTTTACCATCACTTGAACAAAACATTTTTTCTACTCTAATTCTGCGCCAAGCGCATCAACAACCATCGATTGAAAATGGTGCACGGCGTGTTCCGACAGCTCAGTTAAATCGTTGTCAACAATAAAACGGCCCTGATTGTAGCCACGCGACTTCAAGCCACGCTGCACGCTTTCACATAGAGAGATATCCTCAGGCTGCAAAACGGACTTTTGATAATCAATCGTTTCTTTTAGCTGTTGCGTTATTTTGCCATTGGGCACAAACCAGTCTTGATACTCAATGGTATTACCGTATCCATCTGGCACCATTTGTAAAACGGATAAATTAGCCTCGCCAGGATAGGCCCAAATAGTTAAATTCGGCCACAAGTACCATCCGGCATAACCAAAATCGACATCACCCACTTCAAAATCGTAAGCTTTAGTTGAGGTGGAACGAGCCGCTTGAGATATGTGACTCGAATAAATGCCTTTGGCTGTGGAGCGGTAACTTTTCATGTCAACCAGATCGACAAAGTCACGGTGAGCGGGTGCACAGTGATAGCACTCCAGAAAGTTATCGATCATGACTTTCCAGTTACACTTTACGTTGTATTCATCTCTTGCGGCATATTGCAGAGTATCAACCGACGGACAATACTCCCGAATTTCTTTTTCAAGCCCAGCTGCCTGTTTGGATAAGGGTACGGCGGCAGGGTCGAGATTAATAAACACCATGCCGCAAAAGAGCTCAACCTGCACAGGCTTCAGCGCAAAATCACATTTATTAAAGTTGGCCACATTCTCAGAATTACGCGCAAAGCGTAGATCACCATTAAGCTCATACGACCAGGCATGATACGGACACACCAGGTAGCGGGCATGGCCTTGCCCTTGCACCAGCTCATGGCCTCTGTGTTGGCACACGTTATAAAAAGCACGCAATTGGTTATCTTTATCCCGCACAACAACAACGCTTTGATCGCCAATGGCTGTAGTCATGAAATCGCCTGCCTTTGCAAGCTGGCTATTGTGTCCGGCGTAGTACCACTGACTGTAAAATATGGACTCCAGCTCCAGAGCGTAGATACTCTCATCCATGTAGTAGCGAGCGGGCAAAGTGAAGGAGTCGGCAGCCGTTTCGCAAAAAGGCGCATCGTTGGCTTGACGTTCCAACAGTGGGTTAATTTTCTCGCTCACAAAACACGCTTCCACAGTTAATCACACCTTAACTGTCGCACTCTGTTAGTTGCTTTGCAAGTCTGTACCAGACAAAAACCATGCGTGCAATGTGCTGGCTCGACAGAGCTTGGGTTTAGCAGCAGAGTTTGGTTCATCTGTGGTCTATATAGGCTTACAAACAGCGGCGGGGCGTTTTATTTACAGCGCTTTAATCGCGAAGCTTACCTAACCGGCTTTCAAGACGCGCCACCGATACTTTCTCGATGGTACCGAGCTCTTGTGCGAAAAGAGAGACTCGCAATTCTTCAAATGCCCAACGCAATGCCTGATATTGTTCGTGGTACTCAAGATCGTTTTCCCTGTTCTCAGGCAGCGCTTTAAATTGCTCCCAGACAGGTAACAATTCAGCCCTTGCACGCCTGTCTTTATCAGGAGACTGATCGATTGCATCGAGCCTTCGGCCCATGGCCTGAAAATACACTGATAAACGCTTTAATCGCTCCAAGCCAGTTGCTGTAGCAAACCCCGGGTATATAAGCTGGCTTATCTGGTCTCGCATATCACCAATGGCCTCAACCCACCCTAGCGAGACAGAACCTTCAATACGCTTTGCCACCAACCTGTGTTGCTCAAACGCATTGTTGGTTGCTTCACATATCTCATTGGCTTTGCCGACAAGCTTTGATCGATTTGCCTCCAAGCGTTGCTGAAATGCTTCTCGTGTGCGCGGCCAGGGCTCGTTTTTAACAAACACATCGTCCAAGGCTGCATCAATAATGTCATTAATGAGTATTTGTTTATTGCCAAAAGGTGCAAATCGCAAGGTTAAAACATCTATGCCGGGTAATCGTCGCTGCAGGTATTTAATTTCATCGCGGAGCACTTGACGAAACAAGCCTCTTAAGCCTGCCGGCATGGCTTGCGCTGCTGAGGCAACGCTTGCGAATAATTTAATTCCCACCGAATCATCAACGGCATGCAAAGCCGGATAGCCTTGCATCGTTATACCGCTTTTTTCTATATCAACGGTTTCGGGTAAGTCGCCAAAATTCCAACTGGTGATATTGTCGCGCTCAATACTGCTATCACTAAACTGCAATAAGGTTTCTTCTACTTGATCGATAAACGCCTCTTGCAAATTAGCTAAATCGCGGCCGGTACGAATGGTTTTACCTTGCGCGTCGATTAACTCAAAACGCATTGTCAGGTGGGCTGGTAAGTTGGACTCATCCCATTCACTGCGCGGCACATCAACACCCGTCATGGCCCGCAACTGGGCGGAGAGCTTACTAGTAAGCGATCCCTCACCCTGCGACAGGTTGGCCAATGCATTCTTGGCGAAATCGGGGGCAGGAACGAAATTGCGCCGCAGCGATTTTGGCAAAGCCTTAATCATCAGGGTAACCTTCTCTTCGATAAGCCCTGGAACAAGCCATTGACACCGCTCCACCGATACTCGGTTAACCACCTCTACTGGCACAATCATCGTTACACCGTCGGCTTCTTCTCCTGGTGCAAAGTGATACCGCAGCGGTAAAACCATCGAACCCATTTCCATTTGATCAGGGTAGTCCTGGTTGCTAACGTCAACCGACTCATCTGCCATGAGTTGTTCTTTGGAAAAATAAAGACCTCGCGGTGCGTCTTGCTCATACGCTTTTCTAAACTGTTCAAACGCGGCACTGGTGCACACATCGTCTGGAATGATGGCATCATAAAATTTCACCATCTCTTCGGGGTCGACAACGATGTCTCGCCGGCGAGACTTCTCCTCTAAAATCGTCACCTCGTCGAGTAGATCAAGATTATGTCGATAAAAATCACCCGACGACTTCAAACCACCTTCAACCAGACCAGCACGAATAAATATCTGCCGCGACTCGGATGGATTAATGGCGGCGTAGTTAACCCGCTTCTTCGGGTTAATGATCAGCCCATATAATGTAGATTGCTCGTAAGCGCCAACCGTTCCGAGCTTTTTCTGCCAATGCGCATCTCGATAAGTGCGTGATAATAAATGTTCTGCCAAACGTTCTATCCACTCAGGCTCAATTGACGCAACTTGCCGCGCGTAGAGCTTGCTGGTCTCTGCAATTTCTGCCGACATCATCCATTTCGGGCCTTTCTTGAACAGCCCGGAACCCGGGAAAATAGATAAATGTCGGTTGCGTGTGCCTAAATAATCGCGTTTATCGGTTTTAACAGCGACGTTCGCCAGCAAGCCAGTCAGCAAGGCTCGATGAACTTTTTCATACGGCGCTTCGTTGGTGTTTTGCACAAGCTTTAACTCTTTGCAAAGCCGCAACAATTGCACTCGTACATCCATCCATTCCATCACACGCAATGCCGAGATAAAACGCTGGCGACACATCTTTCGAAACTGTGAATTAGACAATCGCTCTTTTTGAACGCTTAAGAATTGCCATAGATTGAGCCACGCCATGAAATCGGATTGTTCATGATTAAACTCGGCATGCATTTCATCGGCAGCGGCACGTTTTTCAAAGGGTCGCTCACGCGGGTCTTGAACAGACAAGGCGCTAACGATAATCAACATTTCCGATACGCAGCCCTCGTCTGCAGCGGCAAGCAACATACGTCCCAAACGAGGATCAACAGGCAGGCGCGCCAGCCGACGACCCAGCTTTGTTAGTTTGCGCTTATCATCAATGGCCGCCAGCTCCTGCAGTGTGCGGTAGCCGTCGTTGATGAATTTAGCGTCAGGAGATTCAACAAACGGGAAGGTGTTTATATCACCCAGGCGCATACTGGCCATTTGCAGAATAACGGAAGATAAATTGGTGCGAAGAATTTCCGGCTCGGTAAATTCCGGCCTTGCATCAAAATCCTCTTCACTGTAAAGCCGAATACACACACCTGGTGCTTCACGTCCACAGCGACCCATGCGCTGATTTGCCGAAGCCTGGGATATCTTTTCAATCGGCAGCCTTTGCACTTTACTGCGAACACTGTAGCGCGACATACGTGCAGTACCGACATCGACAACCGCGCGAATGCCGGGAACGGTGAGCGATGTTTCTGCAACGTTCGTCGATAAAATGATGCGTGGCTTTGTGTGCTTCTGAAATATGCGATTTTGATCGGCATTCGATAACCGGGAAAATAGTGGCACCACTTCTACCCCACGAAGCACCGGAGAAGACGATGTACTTTTGCTAAAAAGGTCTGCCAGCTCTCTTATATCCCGCTCACCGGGCAAAAACACCAGCACATCGTGATGGCGCTCTTTTATCAACGTTTCACAGGCCTGCACAACTGCTTCTGGTACATCGACATCGTCGAGCTGATCGTCTGCCGAGGCAAGCGGCGGCTCGTAACGTAATTCAACCGGATAGGTTCGACCTTCTGCCAATATCACCGGGGCATCGTTAAAGTGCCGTGAGAAACGCATGGGGTCGATAGTTGCTGACGTGATAATCACTTTTAAATCGCGTCGCTTTGGCAACAGTGTTTTGAGATAACCGAGCAGAAAATCAATATTCAGCGATCGCTCATGCGCTTCATCGATAATGATCGCATCGTACTGATTAAGAAACGGGTCTCGCTGAATCTCAGCTAACAAGATCCCGTCGGTCATGAGCTTTATGCATGTGCTGTCACTAACCTGATCGGTAAAGCGAATTTTAAATCCAACCGCCTCACCCACCGTTGAATTCAACTCACTGGCAATACGTGCCGATACGCTGCGTGCAGCGATACGCCTGGGCTGCGTGTGGCCAATAAAGCCGGTTAAGCCTAATCCGGACTCAAGACACATTTTTGGCAATTGCGTTGTCTTGCCAGAACCTGTCTCACCACAAACGATGATCACCTGATGCTTTGCCAACGCCTCAAGCACAGCATCGCGCTGTTGCACCACCGGCAGATCATCTGGGTATTGGGGTTTGGGCTGAGTGAGTTTACGGGCTTCCACGGTAGCCAGGGATGCGTCTATATCCCTGAGCAAACCAGCCGCCAACTTATCGCTACTGGATGTGCCGGCAACCGATTTCACGCGTCGACGCAAGCGATGGCGATCTGCCTGCATGCATTGGTCTATGCGCCGATGTAAATCGACGGCGTTGAGAATCATGGGTGTTTAATTGCGAATTCTGATGCTGCTAGCCTAGCAAATGTACCAATACTTAGCTTAACTGATTTCCGCACCCAAACATTGATACTCGCTTGCCGAGCGCTTCTGAAAACTAGGTGCATCCTTGGCCAAAGCCTTGATTGTCAGCGCAAGACCACTCAGGTATTTTGCCGCGCTGTCTTTCTGCGAATCGTCAAAACTTTGCAGTGTGCGCAGCGCAAAGCCTTGCCAGAGATTGGCATTATGGTCTCGCGAAGCTTTGCGCCATTGGGCGAGTCGCTGCCGACGCTTATCGAGACTAGCCACCAGCAAAGTGCGCCAGTCAGGTTTTGTACGTTGTTCCAAAAGCGTGTAAAACGCCTCGTCCAGCTCATCGCGAATGATGCGAAACGGAGTTTCAGGCCGAATACGCGAACGCATGGTATCGGTTAAATCGGCGATTTGCGCTTTGTTCAGCTTCAGGCCAATCAAATTCAAATATCGAGTTATCTGTTTTACATCGGCGCTTATCGATGCTTCTCGCCTATCGATCTGGTTTTGATCTCTGTCGTCTTGAACTCTGTCGGCTGATTTTATGTCCTCAGGGTCTATGTCACCTGAGTCTATGTCTTCAGGGCCTATATTCTCAGGGTCAATATCGAAAATTTCGTCGGCTACATCATTATCTGCTGCAAGACGGTTCGCTTCGCGTTCAGCCCTGCGTGCCTGTCTTGACTCTATGCGATGCTGTCGAATATCTGCAATCTGCTGGTCACTTAACGAGGCAAGAAGCTCGGCGGAGTTATAGAAGGGGTTACAGCTGCCCATTACTGACGTATGGGCATTCATGGTATTGCTCCACAGCGTAATGTCATCGCCACTCACTGCGTTGTCATCGCGTAGCTTAACCACAATATGATCTATCAATTCAGCGTAATGGTCGAGTTGCGTGCGCCGATGCCAGACATGAAAGTGATCGACTAAATCCTTAATTTCCTGAGTCTGTTGTGTATCGAACTCAGCATGAGCCAGAATCCGATCTTCTATTCGATTGTCTACAGAGTTATACAGCGGGCGAAGAACAAGCTTACTGTTCGTGCAAGATGAAGCGCTTACGCAAAGTAAGATTGTCCAACACAGTTTACTTAAGCTGGGAATATCCATACTTGCTCCGAAACTTTGCGAACAAAAATCGCTGTATATTCTTACACAGGAAACCCTTCGGACAGACACTACAGAGGTTAAGTTCCAGAAATGTCATTGTTGCAGGTGACGAGTTGCGACGCATTCCACGTCTGCCGGGACGCCCGAAATTTAAAAAACCGCAACGCAAATTTAAGCGCTAAGAAAGAGAATGGCAGCAGTACAACGAATGTGGGTATTGGCTTAGCCCGTAACCCGAATAATATCGTAAGCCACGTTACCTCGACGCAAACGCTTCTTCGCATCGGTGAGCCGGCCCTGATCAAAGAATGGCCCAATACGTACACGATGACCAACAGCACCCGAGGCATCCTGACGCTTGACAATAAACGCTTCGAATCCGAGCATTAGCACAGCTGCCCGCATTCGCTCCGCATCGGATGCTGCGCGGTAACTACCGGCTTGCAGATAATAAGATTCCTGACCAATACTGCTGGCGGGAATTTCTGCGTAGGTTTCGGCCGCAAGGTTACGACGCTGGGTGTTTTGCATATTCCCAGGCACCACGCGAGTTGCAGGGGTAATAACCGGCTGCGAACGGGTGACATCTTGTACTACCGGCAGGTTCGCATCGGCCTGATCAGCCAAGACGGTATAGAACTCATAGTTGTCATTACCTTGCGCTTCACCACCAAACACCTGCGTTGGGTGGTAGTCGCTCAAGCTCGAATCGACGGGCAGACGAGACAACAGCATCACAAAGCCAATAACAAAACCAACCAGCAGGCCAAGCGCCAACACAAAGTAACGCGAATTGCCTGCATCGCCTGAATCTGAAGCCATTTTCCTACATTACCTCGGGAGCAGATACATCGATCAGCGTCAGCCCATTAAACAACACTTGCTGCACTGCTTGCATCAAGCACAGTCGCGCGTGACGCAATGCGTCGTCGTCGACCAGGGTTTTGTGGGCGTTATAGTAGGAATGTAGACCATTTGCCAGATCGCGCAAGTATGTGGTGAGTTGATGTGGCTCATGGTTGATCGCGGCCCGTTGTAGCAACTCCGGGTAAGTCGCCAATAGCGTGAGTAACTCCGACTCCTCAGGCTCGACGAGCAAATTCAGTGATTCCAGGCCCGCTTTGCGATCGAATGAAAGGCCGAGCTGATCACCACGCCTGAAAACGCTGCAAATTCGCGCATGCGCCATTTGCACGTAGTACACCGGATTATCGTTTGACTCCGATTTTGCCAGATCGAGATCGAAATCCAGATGCTGCTGGTATTTGCGCATAACGTAAAAATATCGCGCCGCATCTTTACCGACTTCTTCCCGCAGTTCTCGAATGGTCACAAATTCACCAGATCGGGTCGACATCGACATGCGCTCGCCGCCCTTGTACAAGATGGCAAATTGAATAAGCAGGAAATCGAGCTTTTCACGCGAGTGACCCAAGGCCTCACAGGCCGCGTACATGCGCGCTGTATAACCGTGATGATCGGCACCAAACACATACAGCACTTTGTCGAAACCGCGTTCCAGCTTGTTATCTATGTAGGCAATATCGGATGCAAAGTATGTGGTCTGGCCATTGTCCCGCACCACAACCCGATCTTTTTCATCACCGAAATCAGTTGAGCGAAACCAGGTTGCCCCTTCTTTTACATACAAGTGGCCTGCATCTTCGAGTTTTTGCACAACCGTTTTCACGTGATCGGACAGGCTTCGCTCGCTGAACCATTCATCGTATTCAACGCCGAACTCGCCTAAGTCTTCCTTTATATCCTTGAGTATGGCGTACAAACCCAAATCGAAAACAGACTGATACTCTTCGCCCAACAGCTGTCTGGCCTGCGCCACGACGCCATCGATATGCGCTTCTTTATCGCCACCATCGGGTTCATCGGCCGGAACAGAATTGAAAACGGCACTGGCGTGGTGTTTCAGATTCTCGCCAATTTGATTTTTCAGATTCTGAGCAATCTCTTTTACATACTCACCTTTATAGCCATTGGACGGGAACGGGAACGTTTCACCGCACAGTTCCAGATAGCGTAGCCACACACTGGCAGCCAGTATGTCCATTTGCCGACCGGCATCGTTAACATAATATTCACGCTGCACATCAAAACCAACCGCGTTAAGCATATTGGCCATGGTGGCACCTAATGCAGCGCCGCGACCATGCCCTACATGCAAAGGGCCAGTCGGGTTGGCAGAAACATACTCAACCTGCCAGCGCTGCCCTTTACCAAAATCGGATGTACCGAACCTCTCACCCTGCTCCAACACCGCGCTGATAACAGACGTTGCTGCTGCATCGTTTTGGAAAAAGTTGATAAACCCCGGACCGGCAATAGCCACCTCGCGAATATCGTCGTTCTCTGGCAGCGCATCAACCAGCGCTTGCGCAAGTTCACGCGGTGGCTTGCCAACCGGTTTTGCCAGCATCATGGCCAGATTCGAGGCGAAGTCGCCATGTGATGGGTCACGCGTGCGGGTAACGGCGATTTTTGGATCGATATCGTCGGGAAGGGTGCCGTTGGCTTTTAAAGTTGCCAATGCACTGGCTAGATGCTGCTCTATTAATGCTTTCACGTTAGTTTTTCACGACGATATAGGTATCACTGCCAGTCACGTTCACCAAGTGCGTAAAAGGCCCTGCCTCACGCGTGTGAAGTTTAACAGGGATTGCAATGCGATAGCCGCAGAAGCGCGGCTGGCGCAAACAAATAATGTAGCGAACGAGAGCGCATCAGTCCCGGCACGCTTTCGCCATGCTGGGACTGTGCTTGAGGACAGATTGGAATTTCTCATTCGCGCAGGTTACTCGCGGAACTCAATACACCGCCTGAATGCGCCGGCACTACTTCACTACCACACCGATCTGTACGCGTGTTTCGTTATCAGCAGACGTCTCATCCACAAAGTTCTGATAAACCTCGCGGGCAAAACCCGATAACGCGAGTCCGGCTTTTTCGATCTCCGCCATAATGGGCTCGTACGCCTTCGGACCAAGCTGCGCGATGTCTCCGTAAAGCACGGTTTCAACAAACTGAAAAGGCTCAAGTCGAAAGCTGACGTAAGGTCCTTTATAGCGTGCCGCGTCTTCGTTGGATACAGGCAGCCCGATACGTAGATCAAATTCATTGTGCGGATCATTATTCACACCCTGATACAGAAACATCATGGGACCTGTTGGCAGAATCCCGGCCGGTATCAGATCGGCAGAAAGCGCATCAGGCAAGTTTTTTACGTCGTCGGTAATGGTTGCCAACGTGGTGCGAAGTTGCATTGCAATAAGGCTTACGCCATTGGATGTGATGATATTCATGGTCTTTGTCTCCCGGTTATTGAGTTACACGGTGAATTGCCGTGGAAAACACTATGACAAAGACGACTGACAACCCTATGTCAGGAGGGTTTAAAGCGGATTAGCGACAGCACTTGATCAATGACGCACCAAGACGATCAGCTGCGCCAGTGCTCGACCAACTCAAGCGACAATTTGGCAAGCTCTTCATGCAAGCCCGTACCTTTTAGAATCTGCACAGCGCCAGTGTATTGCAACAACCAACGCGCCATGAACATGGGCTCGGGCGTCATGAAACTCATCCGGACACCTTCGTCCAGACGCTCTTCTGCGACAAATCCATACAGATAACGAAGCTCACCGACATAGCGGGCCGCCTCTGGTTTAAACAATAGTTCGACTTCCAGCAATTCATGTTCGTCGCGTTGCTTGTTCAGATAATCCTGCAATGTGTCGCGAGAATGCCGGGGAAATTGCTCACCAAGCGGATTGAACGCTTGAATGCGATCGAGCCGAAAATCTCTGTAGGCCTGTCTCAACCGGCACCAGGCAATTAAATGCCAATGCATGCTGTAGTGCACTAACCCGATGGGTTCTATATCGCGTGTAGAACTGGTTTGCTTAACCGCGTTGGCATACTCAATTTTGACAACTTGCCGCCTGACCAGAACACTGCGACATTCTCGCAGCCATTTGTCACTTTCTGGTTCAGCACGGTATTCGTCGTTGCGCTGCACTTCGACATCGGCATCCAACGATGTCAGATAGTCCTTATCGGTTGAATCAAGAACCGCACGAACCTTATTCAACGCTGCGTTATAGTCAGTATGCGAAGCTTGGTCGAGACTTTGATTTAATAGCTTCTCACCTAATAACAATGCGGCTGCCTCATCGAGCGTAAAACTCACTGGCGGCAATCGATAGCCTTTATCAAGATAGTATCCAACACCTGCCTCTGAACCAATGGGCACACCCGCATTTTCAAGTGTTCGAATATCACGGTAAATGGTGCGCTCTGTAACGTTGAAATGCTCAGACAAGTACCCCGCCGTTACCACTGAACGGGTTTGCAGTAACAGCAACAAGGATGTCACTCTATCGAAACGGTTCATGGGTTTACTTTGAAAACCGCAACAGTAAAGCGCCGGTGAGCGTTGTCATAGTGGAAAATACCTTTATCAAATCGATGCGTTCTTTTAAAAAGAAAACGCCAATAAGCAGCGCAAATATAATACTGGTTTCACGAAGCGCTGTGACTAACGCAATAGGCGCTTGCGTAAAAGCCCAAGTGACAATCGCATACGCTATAAACGAGGCTGTTCCACCAACCAAAAATAGAACCCGATGGGTCGTCATCAGTTGCTTGAACACAACTGGCTGGACCCGGTACAAATACACGCTGAATATAATGGCGTTCGCAATACATAACCACGAATAAAAACCCACGGCCGTACCAGCGACTCTTGCACCCATGCCATCAACCAGAGAATAGGATGCGATAAAACAACCGGTAATCAATGCCGATACTGCCGCTCGTGGATTTCGCTGACCGTCCCCGGCACGTACCAAACCTAAGCTGACGATGCCTGCACCGATAATGAACACCGCTAAAATCTCAATTTGGCTCAGGTTGACGTTTAACAGGAAAACAGAAACCAGTGCGACTAATAACGGCGCCGACCCACGTGCAATGGGATAAACCTGAGTGAGGTCACCCAGCTTGTACGAATTCACTAAAAACAGCTGATAGCCCGTGTGTAAAACCATGCCACCAAACAGATAGGGTATGCTCTCTGGCGCTGGCAACGGCACGAATGTTAAAAACACTAACGCTATCGGCACATGGCCGATAATCACAGCACTCATACCCAGCAACTTATCGGCGCCGCCTTTAACCAACGCATTCCAGGACGCATGCAGTAGTGCAGCTAGTATCACTGCGAAAAAAACTGTCGCGCTCATGTGTATGAATGCTTCATCAAATTAAAACAAGTCTACCGGGTCAACATCAATCGACCAACGTGTCTTTTTCGCGTTCGGCAAAGAATCCAGATTGACCGTTAACCGCGACAGCGCTTCGTTTAATAGCGAGCGACGTTCAGCCTGAAGTAATAATTGTGCGCGGTACTTGCCACCCAGTCGCTCCATGGGCGCAGACACCGGACCCAACACTGACACGCCTGCCACCGGCGGATTAAGCAAGCGTTGCGATACACCTTGTAAAAACCGCATCGGTGAATTCATATCTGGCGCTTCTGCGCGTATTAGCGCCACGTAAGCATAGGGCGGCAGCATCGCCAACCGCCGATCGTCCAGCGCAACTTTGGCAAAGGCGGCATAGCCATCAGTCACCAGCGTTTGCATAATGGGGTTGTCCGGGTTTCTGGTTTGAACCAACACACTTCCCTGCTTCTCCTCTCTGCCGGAACGTCCGGCGACTTGAATAATCAACTGCCCCATTTGCTCAAGCGCGCGAAAGTCGGTGCCGAACAAACCGCGATCGGCATCGAGAATACACACAAGCGTAACACCGGGAAAGTGATGACCCTTAGCAAGCATTTGTGTACCCACCAGAAGCCGAGCTTCACCACTGGTTGCCGCATCCAGCTGCGATTGCAGCGCACCTTTTCGACGCGTGCTGTCGCGATCGATGCGAGCAACAGACACATCCGGAAAACGCTCTTCCAGTGCAGCGGCAATACGTTCGGTTCCATAACCCAGCCTGTCGAGCTCAAGCGAGCCACAACTTTCACACTGTTCCGGCACCGGGCGTTCTGAACCGCAATGATGACATCGCAGGCGGGCACGTTTTGCATGCACCGTCATGTGTGCATCACAGCGCCTGCAATCGGCACACGCACCACAGTCGTTGCACAATAATGTTGGTGCAAACCCACGTCGGTTAATAAACACCAATGCCTGATTGCCCGCTGCCAAGTGTTTTTCTATGGCATCGAACAAGCGGTCGCTCATGCCTTCTATTAAAGGGCGGCGACGAATATCCAGCAACGCCATATTCGGTGGCGTTGCATCGCCGGCTCGCTGGGTCAGGTTGAGTTCGGTGTAGCGACCCGTTGCGGCATTATGCAAAGACTCAAACGATGCGGTTGCAGTGCCCAATACCACAGGGCATGAGCGATTGCGGGCCCGCACCATGGCCAGATCACGCGCATGGTATCGAAAACCGTCTTGCTGCTTCAGTGAGCCATCATGTTCTTCATCAATGATGATAAGCCCCAAACGTGGCAGCGGCACAAGCACCGCCGAACGCGTACCAATCACGACATCGGCGTGCCCTTTTGCGGCAAGCAACCAGTTCTGCATACGCTCGGTGGCGTTCAACGCTGAATGCAGGCTCACCAGACAACCCGTGATGCGCCGCTGGAAGCGCCGCATTAATTGGGGTGTTAATGCAATTTCAGGCACCAGAATCAGTATCTGTTGCTGCTGTTTTAAAGCCGCTTCTATGCAGCGCAAATACACCTCTGTTTTACCACTGCCAGTAACACCGTTTAGCAGGAAGGGCTTGAAGCTGCCGAGTTCAGATGTAATCGCTGTAACCGCCGTTTGCTGCTCAGGTAGCAGAACGGGCCCAGTATCGACCGCAGAGTTCGACGGCAGCACCATGCTCGAATCTGGCTCAATCAGCCCGCGTTCCACTAACGGCTTTACCGCACTGCGCCAGCGGGGGCTGAGATTGGCCAGGCTGGAGGCGTCAACGGCTTCCCCATCGGCTTCACGCAGCAAACTAAAGACAGAGAACTGCAGCGATGCTTTTTTCTCAGATGGCGGTTCAGCCGTAGATTGCGCATTGAACCGGTAGATTTCCCGCTGCATCAATGCCGCCGGTTTACCTTGACGCAGCAGCACCGGCAGCGCTGAACAAAGCACATCCCCAATGGGGTGATGGTAGTAACGACTCGCCCACTCCAAGAGAGACATGACATCCTCTGGCAGCAATGGCTCGCTATCGAGCACTTCCGTTACCGCCCGTAGCTTGTTTGCGGGGTATGCAGACTCTGACAAGCCGCGAACAACAATACCGACCATTGAGCGCCTGCCAAAAGGCACAGCCACTCGCGACCCGACAACCACCGCCTCGCTTCCACGCCAGCGATAATCGAACAATTGATGGAGCGGTGTTGGCACGGCGACCTGCACGAAGGCAAAACTGTTCTTGTTGGTCGCGTTCATAGATGGAAAATGGTTAGGAGCGATGATCCTACACGTCTGTCGAGTCAAAGCAATCGAGCAAATTATTCCCTTGCTAAATCGAGTAAGCAAGATGGAACGAACCAACTAGGCAAGTGAGCCTGGCGGCTCCACTTTCTGGTCGATTATTAACCAATTCGGGAGGTTATATTGCTGTATCGAGTCAATCGGATGTCGTTCTGTTCAAACCAGTGTCAACACGGAGATCGTTATCCACAAAATCTGTGGATAACTTTGTGGATTAAATGCCTAAACCAAGCAAAAACACCTTAAAAATGACTGTTTTATTAATTTGGTAATAATTTGAACAAAACGTATATTTACTTATAAAACAGTAGTTTACACAACCTTCTTAAAGCATTTAAATTTACAACTACACGAAAATGCGACATGCATCAATAATTTTTCAAGGTGTGCATAAACGCGAAAAAATAAGCTGAAGTCAAGCATCAGGAGCGCTATTTTTCCGACGCCGAATGTGCGGCAAAACGGCCGCAAAGCACAGAAATACTTACCTATAAGGATAATCTGGGATACTAGCTAGTCTAATGACTTTATGGCACTAATCATTTCCTGAACAGATTCACGCGCATCGCCGAAATGAACTCGTGTTTTACCGTGCTGAAGTAACGGATTGTCCAAACCTGCATAACCCTGACCATCCCCTCGCTTCAGCACGATAACGCTACTGGCCTCATCCACATTCAGAATAGGCATACCGTGCAAGGGGCTCTTCTCGTCGGTTCTGGCTGACAGGTTGACGATATCGTTCGCACCGATGACCAATGCCACGTCAATTTTTTTCATTTCATTATTGATTTCGCCAATATCATGAATTTTCTCATAAGCCACCCCCGCCTCCGCGAGCAGCACGTTCATGTGGCCAGGCATACGTCCGGCAACAGGATGAATGGCAAACTGCACATTCACGCCACGCTCCTCAAGCAGCTGTGTTAACTCCTGAACTTTATGCTGGGCCTGCGATACCGCCATGCCGTATCCGGGCACAATCACCACTTCCTCGGCGAACGCCATGGTCGTGGCCGCATCGAACGCATCAACCTCATTTACGTGACCATATTGAGTTGTGGTTTCGTTGATCTCGTGAGGAATGCCAAATCCGGAATATAAAATCTCGCTTAATCGCCGGTTAACGGCACGAGCCATTAGCCGGGTAAGCAACGCACCGGCTGCGCACACCAAGGTACCCGCAACCATCATCGCCGGATTACCGAGCACAAATCCTTCAAATGCAACAGCAAGACCAGCAGCTGCGTTGTAAAGCGAAATGAGAACCGGCATGTCGGCTT
This sequence comes from uncultured Granulosicoccaceae bacterium, assembly GCA_937922945.1. Taxonomy (GTDB): domain Bacteria; phylum Pseudomonadota; class Gammaproteobacteria; order Granulosicoccales; family Granulosicoccaceae; genus Granulosicoccus. Next base: position 6,408 of record CAKZUP010000153.1, on the reverse strand, counting down.
GCGCAATGGGTGATGTCATGAACACACCGAATAGCAGCGCCAGTACGAAGAACATCAATAACAAAACAGGATGTGCCGTGTTGGAAAATGACAAAATAAAACCCAGCAACAGCACCACCGCCATCATGGCCACATAAGCCGTTTGTCGACGTGAAAACCAATTGCCAAACTTTGCCCAACCGGCAAGCTTTGCAAACGCCAGCAACGAACCTGAGAACGCAATACAGCCAATAAGTGCACCCGCAACCGCAAGTATGCGTTGCGATGGTCCGTGTTCCGCTGCTCGCAAGAGCTCAACCGATGCAATAGCCGCCGCTGCGCCACCACCCAAACCGTTATAGAGAGCAATCATTTGCGGCATCTCGGATATAACAACACGCTTGGCATGAATAAAAGAGAACACACCACCAATTAGCATGGCAAAAAGTATTAGCCAGTGATTGCCCGTTACGTTTGGATGTGCAAACGAAGCGGCCACCGCCAACAACATGCCAGCCGCAGCAATCCAGATACCGGTGCGCGCGCTTATCGGCGAACTCATGCGCCGTAAACCATAAATAAACAGCGTAGCTGAGAAGAAATACGCTAAATCGATGAAAAACGAGGATGAGTTAATCATGCGTCGGCACCCGTGGAGTCGGATGCTGAGTCTTTACTGGCGTCGCGGGTATCTGCGTCTGTCAGGTGTCGTTCAGCCAGCTGCCGTCGCTCTTCTTCAACACGCCGCTTGTTGCGTTTTGCAGATGACTCAAACATGGCCAACATACGATCGGTAACAACATAACCACCAACCACATTAGCAGTGGCCGCCATAACACCAAAAAATCCAATACTGATTTCCAATGTACCTTCTGCATGTCCTAAAGCCACGATGGCTCCTGCCAGTACAACGCCATGAATAAAATTTGACCCGGACAACAGTGGCGTGTGCAGAATCGATGGCACATTGGCAATAAGAACATAGCCTGCAATACCTGCAAGCATAAATAAATAAAGCGCAACAAAAGCATCCATTAGTGACGATTCTCCAGCTCTTGTGCCTGCCTAACCCATTCAGAAATATCCAGCTCCTTATTGTCGTCGAGGTGGCGCTCAAGTGTTTCGATATCAACCGCATCCAGACTGGCCAGCTTGGCATAGGTTCGGATGTGAAAGTCGTACAAACGATTCTGCAGGGCTGGGCCGATTCCATCTATTTTCATCAGATCGTCCCGATCATCTTCATCATCCGGATTATCTTCGCCCTTATCGTTGGATACCGCTACGTCAGCAGGAGCAGTTACATCACTTTGCGCCGCCTTAACCTCGTGAGAAACCGCTGATGAATCATCACCGCTTGGCGATTGATCCATCTGTTGATCATTATCGTCTGCTGTGGAACTGATCGGCTCATCGTCTTCAAGCCAACCCGCCGCTTGATCCGGTTGTTCTTCGCTGCGTTGGCGCTGCTCGCTAATTGGAGGCGCGCACGCTATATCCATTAATTCAGCAGTGGGTTGGTGGTAGACATCACCATTGTGTGTGAGTAAACAAGTACTGAGAATCTCATCTCCCCAATCCAGATGCATCTGGCCTCGCTCATCAAGCATAAGCTTTAGCATATTGTATAAATTGCGAGCGTACATTTCACTGGCATGCACAGCACCACTACTCGGTAGATTAATGGCACCAACAATGAGTGTGTCTCCATGCAGATAGGATTCACCAGGACGCGTCAGCTCACAGTTACCACCAGTTTCGGCAGCCATATCGACGATGACGGTGTCAGGCAACATGCCTTCAATCATATCTTCGGTAATAATTCTGGGCGCTCGCCTGCCGGGAATCGCCGCTGCACAAATTACTGCGTGCGCCCGCGACATACGATCGGCCAGAACATCATGCTGCTTTTGCTTCTCTTCCTTATTCAGCGCCCGTGCACGCCCGCCACTGGTTTCTGCAACCACGCCTGTATCGATCATCGTTGCACCGAGTGATTCAATTTGCTCACGAGCGGCATTACGAATATCGTAAGCTTCTACACGCGCGCCCAGTCGGCGAGCGGTGGCTATGGCCTGTAAACCAGCCACGCCTGCACCGATCACAATAACGTGCGAGGGTTTAATGGTGCCTGCGGCGGTTGTTAACATCGGGAACAAACGTGGCGACAACTCTGCTGCCAGCAACGCTGCCTTATAACCTGCAACGGTTGCCTGTGAGGAGAGAACATCCATTGGCTGTGCACGTGTAATGCGCGGCATGAGATCCATGGCAAATGTTGTGATCTGCCGCTTTCTCAACACTTCAATTTCATCAAGGTGCAGATACGGCGTTATCTGCGACAGCAATACACTACCTACCGGTAAGAGCTCGGCTTCCTGCACCGTCGGTGGTTTGACTTTAACAACCACAATGGCCTGATCAACACACTCGGCAAATGTTTTCGCCACCGGCACATCTTCGTAGTCGTCGTCGTAGAAACCAGCGCCATTGCCACAGCCCGACTGAATAACCACGTTCACTTTATAGAGGTCGCGCAAACGCTGCACTGATAGCGGGTCGAGCGATACCCGTTTTTCAGATTCCGCACTCTCTAGCGGTACTGCTAATTTCAATGCCACACAGATGTCCTCTAACGACCATTGGTCGAATAACTGCCAACAGGTTGATTTATACTACGAACTTTGAAAGGGCACAGGGCGATAACGCGGATGGTACGGCAGTTCTGGCTTTGCTGCTAGCATACCCGATCACGAAACACGGCGCTTCAACCGCATAAGTGCTGTGTGTACGGTGCGCGAACGACTATTTTAACGCTTTATCAGGTCCTAATGCATCGCTCTGCGCGTATAAGCGCCTATAAATATTGATTTAAGAGACACACAATGAAATACGTTGGCCAGCCAGACTATCAGCACGGTACCAGTGAAAAACTAGGTGTACTCGTGGTGAATCTGGGTACTCCCGATGCACCGGATACAAAATCGGTCAGACGTTACTTAAATCAGTTTTTGAGCGACCCACGCATAATTGAGTTACCCAGATTGTTATGGATGCTCATTCTACATGGGGTTATTCTGCGCGTTCGGCCCAGTAAAAGCGCAGAAGCCTACAGGGAGGTATGGGACGAAGACACCGGCTCTCCATTAATGAGCATTTCCATCGCGCAAGCCAACGCGCTACAAACCAGTTTACAGGCTAGTTATGGCGACGATGTGGTAGTGGCCTTGGGCATGCGCTATGGCACACCGTCGGTAGATCAGGCGATATCCGAGCTTGAATCACACAACGTACGCCGGATGGTTGTGCTGCCAATGTATCCTCAATATTCCGGCACCACAGTGGCATCGGTATTTGATGAAGTCGCGGCAAGACTTCAACGTACGCGCTGGATTCCTGAGCTGCGTTTTATCAATCAGTTCTGCGACGAACCAGCTTATATCAAAGCGCTGGCAGATAGCGTTCGTGAAAGCTGGGATCAACATGGTCGCGGAGACTTACTGGTCACCTCGTATCACGGCATACCCAAGCGCTACTTGCTCAACGGCGATCCGTATCATTGCCTTTGTCATAAAACCACACGACTGCTGGCAAACGAATTGGGTTTGCAGGAAAGCGATTACCGGGTGGTGTTTCAATCGCGGGTTGGCAAAGAAGAATGGCTGCGACCGTATTGCGATGAAACCATGAAAACCTTGGCAGCGGAAGGCTTTAAATCGATCGATGTCATGAGCCCAGCGTTCTCTGCCGATTGCCTTGAAACCCTGGAAGAAATAGAGGGTGAGAATAAAGAATATTTTATGGAAAACGGGGGCGAACGTTTTCAATATATTGCCTGTTTAAACGATAGACCAGACCATATCGAGATGCTAACCGAACTGGTAGCACGGCATTGTCAGGGATGGCCAGAAATGGCTGCGTCGCGCGACAAGCAAGCAGAAGCTGAACATTGGGCAACATCGAAAGTTCAGGCAGACAAACTACTTGAGGTATCAGGCTAATAACAGTTGAACCGCTACGCTCAGGATTTAAACATCCCATAAGCGGCATGCTGCATTAACGCACCCAAATGCGGTGTGGAGCCAATGTATTGCGCCATGGCGATGCCCGAAATACCGTTGCTGCGATCTATCCAGAAATAAGTAGACGCTGCACCAGCCCAACCACCTTCACCGGTGACGGATTTCACTGCACTCTGTGTTGGGTCAAGCATAACGCGTCCCATTAAGTTCCAACCGTACCCACCCATCACGTTGTAACCGAGAATCAGCGGTTGTAAGTCTGGTTTTATTCTGTTGCGCCACAGCAATTCGAATGCAGCTTTAGTCAGCAAGGACTGCTTTGCCGGTGACTGAGCAGTTTGCAGAACATGCATAAATTTCAGGTAGTCATCGAGTGTGGAGTACAAACCATGACCACCACGATAAAAGTTGCCCGACTGCGCAACAGGGTAGGATGCATTAACATCAATAGAGTTGAGCGTATTAGGCTCGTCAGATTCAACCATAACCTGCCCAAGCTCTCGCGAACCAAACATAGGCAATAACCGATGCTGCTGATCTTCCGGTACAAAGAACGCAGTGTCTTGCATGTCAAGCGGCGTAAAGATTCGCTGTTGCAATAAATCCGGCAATGCCTGCCCGGTAACGTTTTCCAAAACATGTGCCAGCACATCGGTGGCCACACTGTAGCGCCACTGCTCTCCCGGCTGAGAAGCCAGAGGCAGAGCCGTTAACATACCGATAACTTCTGCAAGAGATCGATCGCCCTTACTACTTATTTCTGCCTCACGGTATTTTTCTGCCAGGGAACACTCTGGCAGAAAGTCGTAAGAAAAACCGGCGGTGTGAGTCAGCAAATGCGCAATGGTAATAGGCGTTTGCAAAGGTGTGAGTTCACCAACCTTATTCAACACTTGCAGCCGAGCCATCGCTGGAATAAAACGAGACACGTGATCTTCTAACGCAAGACTCCCCTCTTCTATTAACTGAACAGCCACGAACGACACAATCGGCTTGGTCATTGAATAGATGCGATAGATTGGAGATTCAGGCAATGGCGCAGCATGAGACGCCAAAGCTGCGCCTGTGTCTAGTGGCTTTCCATTCTGTGCAAGTTGCCATTCAATACTGTTGAACTGATTGGCTCCGACAAGCTCATTTGCTTGTTGCTGTAACCGACTAATGGCGTCTTGATTGAATTGCAGAGGCTTCATTTCACTATCGCTGGACTTTGCGCATTTGCATTTTTGCTTCTCTTATTCTGGCAACCACCTCTTCATTAGGCGCCATGGTTTCCAACGCGTATATTGCACCGCGACGAACGCCTTTGTCTTCATTAGCATCTTCAGCCAACTCTAACAGTCGTTCGACCGCTTCTGGTGGTTGAAACGGGTAGCTACCAAATGCAAAGGTTGCCGCTTTCCTGACCGATGCATCTGTATCCAATAATGCGTTGTATAGCACCGGCCCTAAGGTTTGATCGTTGGTGAGTCTTGGCAGTATAGAGATACTATGCCGCCTTACCGACACCGACTCATGCTCAGCTAAAGGCAAAATCTGAGAGATAGATATCGCTTTTACTTCTGAGCTGGCAGTGACAGGGCGCGCCAGTACATCCATTGTGGATACGAGTACTTCGGGGTCTGCTTCACTACCCAATATATTATTAACAATGTCGTACGCCTGCGCGTTTTTTGGCGCTACCCGACTCAGCACCTCCAGTGCAGCTTTTCGTGTATCCAGTGCACTCGAGTAAACCAGCTCTTCAATTACTGGCAACACATCGGCGCTGCCAGTTTCACCTAATAACGCAGACAATCGCCTGAGGCGCAAAGGGTCGCTCTCGACACGTAGCTCATTGAGTAATTCATCCATTAAATACGGATCGTTTTTCAGTCTATCGACCAGTGCGTGAAAGTCTTCTTCACTTATCTCATCAACACCGACTTCATACCCATACAATTCGGGGTAGTCAGTGTTTGGCTGTGGCGCAGCCGTGGTTGCCGTGTTCGCGTCTGGGTCGTCAACCGAGGATGCGGTTGGATTAGCCTGAAGATCGGCAGGAACATTATCAGTGCTGGTTTGAGTCGCTGTGAGTGTTTTGGCTTCTTCCGGAACAGGTTCAGCCGGACTTTCCGTATCCACACTTTCTGTTGCCACAGCAGGAACGGATTGCGTGTCTGGAGTGCTAAAAAAGCGCGAGTAAACGATAAAAACCGCGGCCAGAACGGCCACGCAGAACAGTACTGTTTTAAGCGATCGCATGATCAGCAGTATAAGCTAATCATGCGATGCTTTTACACAAGCGTGTTACGAATGATTAATCAGGAATGACTATTCAGCCGCCGCCGTACCAGTTGAAGGTGGTTGAATAGAAAACACACCTTTTACATTTTGACCGGCAAGCGTCGACATTTCCCAACCTTCA
>CAKZUP010000152.1 GCA_937922945.1 uncultured Granulosicoccaceae bacterium | reverse complement strand
TGCTAAGCAGGCACGCCATTTTTACGAGACGCTACTTGGCCTTACCTGTGTATCGGATGACCCATTCGCACTGGTGTTTAAAACCGGTGTGACAACGCTGCGAATTCAGAAGGTGGACACAATGCCCGCTACCAACCACACGGTACTTGGTTGGGACGTAGCCGATCTGAAATCGTGTGTTGAAACACTGGCTGACAATGGAGTGCGGTTCGAGCAGTACGAGCAGTTATCGCAAGATGAACTGGGTATTTGGAAATCCCCCAGTGGTGCCTCAATTGCCTGGTTTAAAGATCCTGACAGTAATACTGTGTCGCTCACTGAGCATTAGGCACCGGCCTTACAGCACACGATCAGGGTTGGACTGAAGGAATATGTCAATAGTGTGCTCGAGCACGATGATTAATCAGCCGTGAATGATTTAACGATCTGTTTTGAAGATGAGTATTTACTGGTGATCGATAAACCAGCTGGTGTCTTGTCACAGCCAGGGAAGACGCTTGATGGTTCGATAGCCACCCAAGTGCGCGAAGCCTACCCTGATGCCACTGGTCCTTTGCTGGTCCACCGACTCGATATGGATACATCAGGGTTAATGGTGTTGGCTAAAAACAGGCAAGTGCATCGGGGTCTGCAACAACAATTCGAGCATAGAAAAATAGGTAAACGTTATATTGCTGTTGTGAGTAAGCCTGTACAAGGTATAGGTGGTTGTATAACGCTGCCTGTGAGGCTGGATATCGATAACCGCCCAACGCAGATTGTCTGTCGGGAGTTTGGGAAATCAGCTCAAACGCTCTGGTGTGTAGCCAATGGTGGGCGTTTGCAGAAGGGCTTTCAGGAGGAGGTGCGTGAGGAGGTGCGTGAGAAGAGCAACCCTGATAGAACTCGCCTCGTTTTTCAACCGATTACAGGGCGCACGCATCAACTTCGTGTTCACGCCGCGCACCCCTTGGGTCTTAACGCGGCGATCGTTGGTGATCGATTATACGGGCACGCCGATAAACGACTTTTACTTCACGCAGAACAGCTGGCGTTCACTCATCCGATAACCCTCAAGCGCGTTACAGTGCATGCTGCGGCTCCATTTTAGCCTTTCGCGCAAAAACCAAGTTAAGGTCATACTCGTAAGTGTTACGAGCCAGCCTTCAATTTAAAAGGTAGACAATGAAAACTTTTTTTGTGGCCTATGTGGCTAGCCTGATCACATTTCTGGTAATCGATGCCATATGGTTGGGTGTTGTTGCGAAGAAATTTTATGCCGAGCAGCTTGGCGATCTAATGCGCCCGGATATACTCTTCGTGCCCGCCGGTATTTTCTACCTGTTGTACTCAGCCGGTATTGTGTTACTTGCGGTTCGCCCTGAACAGCCGGGTTTATCGTTATGGAATGTGGCGGCTTACGGTGCAGTGGTTGGCTTTATTGCTTACGGTACTTACGATGTCACCAATATTGCCACACTAAAAGATTGGCCAGTGCCAATGAGCGTGGTCGATCTGATCTGGGGTACGACAATTTCTGCGATTGTTGCAACCGCCGGCGCGTTAGCCGCTCGCAAGTTCGGTTTGTAGATAACCTTCAGGCCCTGCGCGCAAGTTGCGCTTTACCTAGCTCGGCATACCAGTAGCCGCTTTGTTTGATGGTTCTTTTTTGAGTTGCGTAGTCGACATGCACAAGACCAAATCGCATGTCGTAGCCTTCGGCCCATTCGAAATTGTCCATTAAGCTCCAGGCGAAATATCCTCGCACAGGAACACCTGCTTTATGAGCACGTATCATGGCGCTAATATGTTGGTCTAGATAGTCTTGGCGGCGCACGTCGCTGATGACGCCATCAATTGGTTCATCGTTTATGCAGGCCCCATTTTCTGTTATGTATACCGGTGGCAGTGTGTACTGCTCGTACACTTTAATCATGAGCTCTTCAAAGGTATCCGCCGCGACTTCCCAACCGATGTCGGTTCGTTCGCAATTCTCAGGTGATGCGGCCAACGATTTAGGGTAGAGGGCGTTGGGATTATCGTCGGCGTTAATTCTGATAGGGGTGTAATAGTTGAGTCCCCAAAAATCCAGAGGCTGATGAATGGTGTTTAAGTCGTCTTCCCATTTCTCGGGTAAGTGATGGGCTAATTCAGTAATGAATTCTGCAGGGTAATGGCCTTTGAATAACGGGTCGAGAAAGGCGCTATTGTGAAAAATCTCGTGTCTTGTCGCTGCTGCTTTATCCGCTTCGTTATTGGTGGCCGGGTATACCGACTGCAGGTTCAGTACGATGCCTGTTGCCAGATCAGGATTTGTATTTTTAATTCGTTGTACGGCAAGCCCGTGACCCAAGTGCTGGTTATGCAAGCACTTAAGCGTCAACGAGATATCTTTTTTTCCTGGTGCGTGAACTCCGTAAAGGTAGCTCAGTATAGAAGAGCACCAAGGCTCGTTAAACGTCGTCAGTGATGCCAGACGGTCGCCAAAGTGTTTCGTTATAACCTCGGCGTAGTCTGCGAATGCAAACGCGGTATCCCGGTGTGTCCATCCACCATATTGTTGCAAGTCGGATGGTAAATCCCAATGATATAACGTGGCGAATGGTGCTAATCCACGTTCAAGGCAGCCATCGATAAGTCGATCGTAGAATGCAATACCTTTTTCATTAGTAGCGCCTTTGCCGGTAGGGATGACTCGGGGCCACGCGAAAGAGAAACGGTAGGCGTCCATGTTCAGTGACTTGATAAGATCAAGGTCGCTTTGCCATAAATGATAGTGATCACATGCCACATCGCCAGAGTCGTTATTGGCGACATTTCCACCAGCGTGGGCAAAGTCGTCCCAGATGGATGGACGGCGTCCATCAAGTTGCGCTGCACCCTCTATCTGATAGGCGGCTGTAGCCACACCGAAAATAAAGTCTTCTGGTAAACAGGAGAGTAACGAGTTCGACGTTTGCATAGTATTTTTCGCGATGCCAGTCGCACTGGCGATCCATATCAAATCAGTTGGTGAGACCGTTGTGGGGCTCAGTAGGCTAAGTCCGGATATTAATGAGGACTGCCACTCGATTTTAACCTGCCAAAGCTGTTTTAGAGTGGATTATTTGTTAGCTTAACCTGATAAATAAATAGTTTTTTCATCGTTAAAAAGCGTTTGGCCAAGCAAGTAAACCTGTACCGATTCACTGTGATGCACTCCGTCAACAAGCTTCAATGCTGATCCTGTGTTATCGGAAGCCCAAAGCGTCTGTGAGATGTTCAGTAAGCGGGCTAATGAATAACTTTGCTGATGAATAATACGGTTGAATACAGTAAAAATACATTAAGCCAGACTAACCAGGCAATCGATATGCAGCAAATCGTGGGACTTCAGCAAACAGTGTTACGTAAAAAATCCGATAAAATTTTAGTCAATTGGTCGATGTGCCTCTGTTGGTTCTCGCCAGTGATATCAAAAACAGCACGCTACCTATCGTTACTAGTCCTATACTTTTTAATAGGGTGTGCAGCAGTGCCCAACGCGCCGAACAGCACAACTGAATCCAGTCTGAGTCAGCAACAGCAGCTCGATCGTGCAATGGTTGCAGATTTAATTGGGGCTCTACCTCAACTGCTTGAACCGCTGAGCACTACCATTCAATTCAATGAAACGCTATCTGGCAATACCGGTAACCTCATTTTACAGCTGGTTGATCTTGGCTACGGTCTGCAAAGAGTTGATGCCGATCAAGGAAAATATTTTCTACGTCTGGAAGAAATAACCAACAGCGATGACTTGGCCAAACAGGAAACGCGGTTACGCCTGTCTTTGGGGGGCATCGAGCTTACGCGTTCTTATCGTATTATCAACACTGCGAATATTGGTCAAAGCGTTGAACTTATTCAGTACGGCAACCAAGCAGTCGTACCTGCAAGCCCCTTGCTTGTGGCTGGAACGCGCCAACGGGTTGGCGTTTCAGGGGTGGAGTTAGCCGCATCCGTGGTTGACCTGGGCAACACACCTGTCGCGCTCATCCCCGGTACGGTGCAATACACATCGAACTCGCCAATTGATGGTGGTATTCCAACCATATCGCTGATTACCAGTGAGCTTGTACAACAAGTAGCCACATCCGCCTTTCCGGGTGCAGACTTAGGACAACTGTACGCCAGTTCATTCACGTTGGAAAACATGACGCACGTAACTGACCAGGCGTTCGCAGCAGTCTCTGACAACTATGAACGTGTGGCGCGGGAAACGGTCATTTTCCCGAACGATTCTCAATTTTTGGGGCGCCCCGGCAAGTTGCAGGTGAAGAAACTATTAAAACGTTTTTCTCAGAACACTGATCTGGTTGGAATCGTTGGATGCAGTAATGGCCGGACGCGCTTGGAAATTGGCAATGAAGGCTTAGCCCTGGGTCGGGCAAAACGTATCGCCGAAGAGTTTTACACCGCTGGGCTTTCGCGCGACAAAGTCTTTAACGAAGGTTGTTGGTCAACCGAACCGGGAGCGGAAGGGTTTCCAAACCGAGGTGTGGTAATTGACCTGTGGCGGAGAAAAGTCTAATGCAACATCAACTGAGTTTACTCTGCCTCGTCGCCTTTGCGCTGGTGTTGTCGGGTTGTCAGACTTCGCGAGTTGAGCGCAACGATCAAAACTTCATGCCCTATGTTGGTGGAAGCCCGAAAGTAGTGGCTAGCACACCAATCGCTGAGCTTCGTCAATTGCAGCTTATTTCAACCAATCTTGTTTCTGCCTTGGTACAGATTCCAGAGATGAAAGTGGGCACCGCTACGCTACAAGTATCCAATCCGACCACTGCGTTCGGGAATACGTTAATACGTGCGCTTGAAGATGCTGGCTTCGGCATCCAGCGCGTTACAGCCGATCAAGGGTTGAACTACGTTACGTATGGCAAGCGGTTGTCTGAAACTGAAGCAGGCCCGGTGACGGATTACAGCGTGGCTGTTGGGGAAATAGAAGTCCGTAGAGAATACGATATTGAGCAGGGTAGAATATTTCCATCGTCGTTATTACTCGTGAGTGGAACCGACTCGATTGTTGAAATCGAGCTTGACGACAGTATCTTTGCTGAGCAAGGCGGCACCGGTGATTCGTTTATATCGGGTGTGGGTGGTAATAAATTAAATTCGCCAACAACCAGCGTGAGTACCGTCACCGTAAACGATTACGATGTCACACCGTTGGATAAGCGGACCAACCAAAGTCAGGTGCTGAGTCTTGCGCGTCAACGAATTTATTCAAAAGAGAGTCTGGAACGACCGCAAAACCTGTCTCTTTATACAAAAATGCGTCGTACGGTACTTATCTTTGTGAACCAAGACTCAACGGTTATGGGGCGCGGTAACAAACAGGCAGTAGGTCAGCTTGCCGACGTGTTTAAATCAGGAGATGTGTTTTCTATCACCGCCTGTATCGATGCGGATGGACAGAATGAGGCGTCGCAGTTCAGAGCGGTTCGTGTGGAAGAGGAGTTCGTTAGTCACGGCGTTTCCGCTTCTGCAGTTCAAATAGAGCCTTGCGTTAGAGCCAGCTATCGGCATAGCTCCGATAATTCGCCTGTGGCAGTGTCGATTGTGCAATATCGCTTACTGTGAGTGCCTTCGCTGAACTTAAGTACAGGCTCAGTATCTGCTTTGTTTGCTGCGGTAATTGATCCTCTGCGCACTGCGTGCAATGATACATTGCCCTGAAGAATGTAAAAGAGATTCACCCATGTTTAAAAAACTATTGCCCGCTGTTTTACTGCTGATGTCATTCAACGTGCAGGCATTCTTAGTTACAGATTTCTCAGGAAATCGCGTCAATGTGCGCGATCTTGCTGGTGACGGCCGATGGATGGTCGTCATGCTATGGCAGCTTCAGTGCGTTCTATGTGAACAACAAAAGCCCACGCTGGAGGCGTTTCATGAAAAACATAAGCAGTCAAAAGCGCATGTTGTTGGGCTGGCTACCGATGGACATGAATACATGGCTGAGATTAAACAGTTTTTTGATGAAAAACCCACGGCGTTTCCAAGTCATGTGGTTTTCGGCGATGTATTCAGCGATCAGATTTTCAAGGAAACCGGTAAATCGTTTGCAACGTCTCCGGGTTACCTTATTTACTCACCCGATGGTGAGCTTCAGCAGGCAATAAACGGCAGAATCGATATCAATGAATTGGTCGACTATATTGAAAACCAATTTTAGCCTGAGAGCTCAAAGATAAACTGGAAAAACCATGATTAAGTCTGCATTAAAACACTGGAACGGGCGTACTCGATTCGCTGCATACCCTTGTTGGTTAGCGTTGTTCGTGTTGGCAAGTGTGTTTTCCACATCGAGTTACGCGCAATCAACTACGTTGCAGCAGATTAAAGAGCGTGGTGTGGTTAAGTGTGGCTTGAATAAGGGGCTTAAAGGGTTTGCCCAGCCCAACAGCCTGGGTGATTATTCTGGGCTCGACTCCGATTTCTGTCGGGCGGTTGCCAGTGCGTTATTTGATGACCCCACTGCCGTGGAGTTTGTTCCGCTAACCGCCAGTGAGCGATTCGCAGCGTTAACCTCTGGCAGTATTGATCTACTGGCCCGAAACACCACATGGACCTTATCGAGAAATATTGAGTACGGTGAATTCATTGGGGTGAACTACTACGATGGTCAAGGCTTTATGGTGCCAAAACGTTCTGGAATTAGAAGTGCGCTTGAACTGGATAACAAAGGCATATGTGTTATCAAAGATACAACAACAGAGCTTAACGCCATCGATTTTTTTAGCGTGAGTAGCATGCGTTATCGTCCAGTGTATTTTGATACTAACGCCGAGATTAACGAAGCCTACGCTAACGGTCGTTGCGCTGCGATTACCACAGACCGATCGGGTCTGGCCGCAACCAGGGCGACGCTTGAACGTCCTGATGCGCACTTGGTATTACCTGAAGTTATTTCCAAGGAACCACTCGGGCCGATGGTACGCCATGGTGATGCAGGATGGGCGAACGTAGTTCGATGGACATTGAACTGCATGATCAATGCTGAAGAGATGGGCATCACCAGCGGCAATGTGTCGAACCCGACGATCGATACCAATCCTGCGACAGCGAGGCTGTTGGGAACAGCCGGTGAGTTTGGCGAGCTACTGGGATTAAGAAATAGCTGGTGTGCAAGTATCATCAAACACATTGGCAACTATTCAGAATCGTATGAGCGAAACGTTGGTATCAACACTGCATTAGGTTTGGCTCGCGGAGTCAACAAGCTGTGGACCGATGGGGGGCTTTTGTACGCGCCACCCATTCGTTGAGTTTTTGCACGGGTTATTACGCATTGCTACTGACTAACATTTCGCAGAGATTGTTCGACGGCATGTAAAAAAGAGTTGGCCGACGATCGGGGTGATAACAATACGTAGTGGTTCTCCGATTCACATAGAATAATTACCGCAAGGTGCTCCATAACGGTTCTGGCCACTTGGTTGGGAGCGAAGCTTGTCGGGTGCAAATCCAGTGGGCAAATGCGCTCCAGTGCGCTAACAGCATTGTCGCCTTGCAATGCCAGTGCGGCCCAGCTATCTGACTGATCTGTGATGTAAACATGATCGATGTCAGGAGTGTCGCCTGCGCTTCCAGATGCCGCTGTACTTGCCGACGTTCTTGCGGCCGTTCTTGCGGCCTGGGGCGGAACGAATAAAGCAAAAACCTGATCCGCTTGCAAACCCAGTAGCCGGCAGGTTTGATCTGTGCTGCCCATGATGTTGTTGCTTGCACTGTCAACAAGCGTACTCTTACCGGTTTCTGGCCAGGTTGCACCTAACGCTGATTTTATCGAAGCAAGTGCGGCGTCACGCTGGTGTGACAGTGC
>CAKZUP010000151.1 GCA_937922945.1 uncultured Granulosicoccaceae bacterium | reverse complement strand
CTTTGAAAGTCTTTAACAGCTACGGATTCGGCCAACAAAGCACGTGTTTTTTCAAGGGCGCTTGGCTCTCCTGCTATACTAGATTCTGCTATTGGTAATAACTCAAGTACAGATCGATTGTCTTTTAGGTGTAGTGAGAGTTGAAAAAGAGTACCAGCGAATTTTTTTTCTCCAATAATTTCTCGCTGATCTTCTATGCTGCTATGGCCGAGACAATTACGCGCGCGGTGAGATTCTTCCAAATCAAGCAACGTGCTAATCGGTTGCTCCAACAAGTCTTCCGCTTTTATCCCAAGCAATGCCTCTGTGGTTTGCGAGGCAAATTCTATTTGCTCAAACTTTCGATCGAGCGCAACCAGTGCACCAAACGATTGAATCGTTCCAGGTGTCTGTATTGTCGCACGGTCGCAATTGGCAAGCGCCTCTTGCAAATCTGTATCCGAGATCATTGAGTCGACTCCGCCTGTGCAATAATATATCTGAAGGCAACAACCGCACCCGACAAAATACGGTCTGCATCACTGTAAGTGTCGAGCTGCTTAACATAGCGTGGCCATCGCACTTTGGCTGTTGAAGTTACTAGATTAAGATAAGTCGGATTTCGCAAGTTTGTTGCTAAAAGACGTTTTCTAATGATGTTTGCACCCAGTGCAGACCCTTCGAAAACATAGCCAACACCTAGGCTAAAGTGTTCGTTACAAACATGGGGGTTTAAGTTGTCATCGTGTTGTATATTTAGATCGTTCCGTAAAGCCATAATTAACTTTTCGGATTGCGCATCTAACCCGGCGATCTGAGAAGCTCGATCGCATTCTGCCCAAAACTGTAAATGCGCCTGTAACATGCAGTTTAGGAATTTTGCCAAGCCCTGGCTCGTTTCAATAGGCGAGTTCGACTCGAGTGCGTCTTCAGCCTGCTGATGAAGGACCGAAGTATTATCCTTGAGCAATGAACGGACACTGTATTTAATGAGAAAGCCCCAAATTAAATCATTCCACAAGACGCATCATACCCGTTTCAAACGTCACATACTATGTGCATCAATCCTACAGATAACAAAGTGCTGCCATGCAGCTAACACTCAGCATGAACAAACGAACCTCTGTGCCGGGCCTTCCGAGCAATCAGGCCTTGCCCGTCAATGCCACACAATACTTCAAAAAATTGACTATCGAATTCCTCATCAGATAGCAGCAACCATGTGGAGTTGAAACAACCGCAAGTCCTCGGCAGTTGCTCCGGCAGGCGAGTACCCGAGGTAATCGCTAAGCCGCTTAACAGCACGGATATAGGCTGCTTGCTTGCATACCAATGGCTAAATCTCGAATACGCATATCTTCGAGCAGGCATTTGCATTGTTGAGTTGTAGGAAACACAACAGGCGCAAGGGACAAGCCGATATTTGGATAAAAACGAAGTTATATTGCTGTTACTTGCACTGAGCTAAAGGTTGAACTACCGCGTAGCGGTTTAGTACTTCGGCCTCAAACGGAATTAGCTGTATTCCTAAGAATGTCCGATTCGAATGGTATCTGTCGCGTCCATCAATCAACTATTGACCAGTTAGAGGACTTGAATTGTTTTCTAAATTTCCGTGGCGTCAGCTCGGATTCAATTTTGAAAGCCTTGTCCGCTTTTGGTGATACAAAACTAACTTGCTAAACCAGCGCACTATTGCAAGAGAAAACTTAGGCTCACACGGTGTTACGACGAGGTTGCTCGGTAATTAAACCGACACGCTCCCTTGGCAATGACAATTTCTTTATTAACAAGCATATCTCACTACCAAACGACCTATACACTGGCCACCGACCACTATTTCCATGTTAATAAATGAGGCGTTTTAAATGTTTTACAGATAGATGCAAGTAACGTTACGGTGTAAATGTTAGCCTGTTATCAATCTTCGTGGTATCGCATGTCATGGATAAGACCGCAGTTTTTGTTGACGATATAAATGATCAAAGTCTGCTGCATCGCCTGTTGCCGAACAGAACAGGCCTGCTATTTTTTCGATTTAATTTTCTGGATGCCATTGAATTCAACTGCAATGCGATTATCGTAATTCATCGTGCAGCTAAGCAGTCCGGCTTTCCTCGCCTTCCAACAAAATACAACACCTCACGATTAGTCGTTCTTTCCGATTGCTATCAAGAGAATACAATTGTTGAAACATTGAACGCCGGAGCACATCACTACATCGCATTACAAGAGTCAGAGCAAGTGATTAAAGCGCGAATGAATGCAGCACTCAGATTTCACTTAAAACACGAACGGCAGATTCTCAATATAGGACCCTACTCATTTAATCAGGATAATCGCACAGCTTATTTTGAAAATCGCTTGATCAATCTGAGCCCCCGTGAGTTTGAACTGGCTTACTATTTATTTTCTAATCGTGATCGCATCGTTACAGATTCAGAACTCATGACAAGCGTCTGGACCTTACCGTCATCGGTTGATACCCGACGCATAGACACCTCCATATGCAGAATTAGAAAAAAAATGAATCTGAATACGCCTTTTTCACCATGGAATATTTTACGGCTACGCCGTGAGGGCTACCAAGTAACGTGTTAGCGTTCTGGAGTGCTCAATTCAACTGGTCACAAAAACCGCTCGTAACAATATGAGGGTTCGCCTTGGCAAGGATGAGACGTCTGGATAAAGCCACGCTAATACGACAAAGGACATTGCATTGCCGCACGAGACATCGAGGCATCGAAAATTGAAGCGTCGAAAATTGAAGCAAAGAGAAATGCCGCATAGAAAATAGCGGCAAAGCTATCGAATAAAACAATTCACAACAACGCCATTTAGAAAAATGGCGTCCCCTAGGGGACTCGAACCCCTGTTACCGCCGTGAAAGGGCGGTGTCCTAGGCCACTAGACGAAGGGGACGTTGTGATCATCAGGGGAACCCTGACGCCTTCGAGCCGACGATTATACCCGAAACAATAGTTGTGTGTGTTGCTTTTGCCAATTTTCATCAGCAAATTTCAACTGAAACAGGCTAAGTGTAGAGGATCTCTGCCAGAGCCCTAGGCTACCGACCCACCGCCAGGTGAATCATCACCACCATCTGGAGATACAGCTGGTAGCGCCTTGATCTGATTTCGACCAGACTGCTGCGCTTTCGACAAGGCATCACGCGCGCGCTGCACCAATGCATCGGCATCGTCGGACTCATCCAGAGCCGTTATGCCTGCACTTGCAGTGAGCATGAATTGTACGTTGTCAAAACTCACCGCCCTATCCACTTGCGTTCGCAAGCGATTACTCAACGCCATTGCACCGTCAATATCGGTGTGGTTGAGCACAATAAGAAACTCATCGAGTTCGGTACGAAAAATAACATCGCTTTGCCGTAGTCGCTCGCTTAACGCCTCGGCAACCGATTGCCACGCCTGTTCACCAACAGAACTTCCGTGGTGTTCACTGATCGACTCAAGATAATCGACCGTCATCAGCATGACCGATAAGGGTTGTTCAGCACGTCGAGCCAAGCGGATTTCACGTGGTAATTGTTGATCTAATGCTAGCTGATTATGCACACCCGAGGCTTTATCGGTCATTGCAGCCAATAAGGCAGAATGATGTTCCAATGCATTTTCCAACGGATAAATAAGGCTTTCCATCAACCTCTCTGAATCGCGTTGCTGACGGGACGTGAATGCTTTGCCACGCATCAGCACAATTTCACCTAGCGAGCGGTCACCTAATTTGAGCTCGAACTGCTGTCGATGCTGACGTATATCACCAATGAGTAAGTCTCGCCCTCTTTCGTCGGCTATGTACTGCAGACCGTCAAAGCGAACAAATGCCTGAGCTTCGCTCATAAAACTTTCAAGCAACAGTTCCAGATCAAGCTTGCGGTGTAAAAGCGCATGAAACTCAAGCTGCTTTAATTGCAAATCGAGCCGTTGCTCTTTCACACTCGATAGAGAGGTGATAACAGATTGTTCGGCACTGACGATAGCCATAATGCTCACGTCCAGCTAAAAGGGACAATCTCAGTGCAAACGATGTTCCAAATAGGCGAAAAATGTGAAACAGGCATCAAAATTGACGGGATTTGGTAGATGGCAGCGTTAGACGCCGCCTGTGGAGTTCAGATACAGAACAATACCCAAGGCACCGAGCGTGATTCCCAGCAACGACCATGGCAGCGCAGAGCCTGAAGCACCTTCGGATTGAACAGCCCAATCATCACGAATCTGCTCCTTCATACTCTCACCGTTCGTGCGCCGTTCGGGTTCAACAACGCTTTTATCGCGGCGCTGATCTTCTCGCGAACGAGCATCCACAAAGCGTTGAAAGCCAACATCGGTGTCTAAATCAAGCAATTCTTCCGGGATAAGTTCAGGCACCTGAGTAACAGGTTCCCAGAGTTCGCCATCGCGGCTAACTCGATCTGTGTTTCTGACGCGTCCCAGCAATAGATATCGACCCACTTCATGTGCGGAATACGGCCCTTGCACGCGAGAGCCCTTCTGTACGTACCACTGTGATTCGTCGGTAACCATATCAGTAACGCCTAGCGTTGCGTCCACTCAGATAAACGAGCCTTTAATCGAACCAACGCTTGCCCATGAATCTGGCAAACACGTGATTCACTCACACCAAGAATCTCGCCTATCTCGCGAAGGTTCAGGTCTTCGTCGTAATACAAGGACATCACCAGACTTTCACGTTCCGGAAGGTTTTTTATCGCTTCGGCCAAAGCATTGCGAAACGATTGATATTCAATTTGCTCACCAGGTGTTGCTTCATCACTTTGCGGCAGAGCAATGGTTTCACCTGTGTGCTCATCAGGTTGATCAAAGCTGTAGATATGAGCGGCAGAACTTTCCGTTAATATTAAGTGATACGCGCTTAATTCCAGACCCAGTAGTTCGGCAACTTCAGCATCTTTTGCATCACGTCCCGTCTCTTGTTCTAGGTTGCGCAATACTTCAGCAGCTTCACGAGACTTTCTATGAACAGATCGCGGAGTCCAGTCCGAGCGCCGAATCTCATCCAGCATGGCGCCGCGAACACGGATACCAGCATACGTTTCAAAGCTTGCCCCTTGTGAAGGATCATAGTGGCGCGAGGCTTCCAGTAAACCAATCATTCCAGCTTGAATTAAATCCTCGGCTTGAACACTTGGTGGTAATCGGTTCATCAGGTGAAAGGCAATTCGTTTCACCAGATTGGCATTGGCGGCAACCAATCCATCCGGATCAACGGTTTCCACCTCGTTGTACATGGCATGTGCATTCATTTTTGTCTTTATCTCACCGAGTTTCGTTGTCGGTTTTTATTAACCGTTCTACGAAAAATTCCACATGCCCCCCCGGACTCTGTGGTCGTGGCCATTTATCAACCCTTGCAGCTAGCTTCTTCAGAGCCATTGCTGCAGCAGATCTGGGATTGGCCAGCACAACTACTTGCTGCTCCCTGACTGCTTGTTGCAATTGCGAATCGAGGGGTATCGATCCGCAATAGTCGAGCAACACATCCAATTTCAGATGTCGCTCGGCGTACTTCATTAATGTCGAGTACAGATCGATTCCCTGTTGCGAAGATTCCACCTGATTTGCCACAATGCGAAATCGTCGAACCCCGGATATCTTGTTCAGTGCACTAATCGTCGAAAATGCATCCTGCAACGCTGTTGGCTCATCGCAAACAACCAGAAGCACCTCTCTGGCCGCGCGTGAATTGTTCAACACACAATCCGATAACCCGGTCGCGCAATCGATAACCATAGTGTCGGCATCGATCCCGAGATTGCTGAACAGTCCAATCAACCCTGCGTGTTGAATTTGTGACATACGCGCCATTTCCATGACACCATTTGCACTTGGCACAACCGTTACACCTGCTGGGCCATCCATCAGCACTTGCGCAAGCTCTTTATCGCCAGACATCACATGCGACAGATCGAACGCGGGTTTAAGGTTCATTAAGCTGGCAACATTGCCTTTGGCAAAGTCGGCATCGAATAACAAGACCCGACGTCCTAGTTCGCTCAAACACACAGCAAGATTCACAGCCAAACTGGACTTACCTGCTCCACCTTTGCCGCTAATAACAGCGATAGTTTGAACTGGGACAAGTTCGTGTTCGTTGATCGGAGCTGCCAAAGCGCTCATGAGTAACCAAACCATCCCTGTTGATCGCTTTGAACAAGCATCTTCTTGCGTTTAACCTCATCGATTCATCAAGCTCATCAAGACAACGCGCGAACGTTGAACGCTGGCTTGCACATGAGCGTCAAATTGCAAGCATTGAACCAGTGAAGATGGGCATGAAGCGCATTGCGATAAGGTTTTCTGATGAGAGATCAGAATTGGGAAATGCACCTCAGTTTAGATACGAGAGGTGGGTGTTCAGAGTAAGTTGGCATGTGAAACACGCCCTACTTTCAGGACTCAACAGCAAAAAAGTGTGGTGTTAACTCGGACGAAACAGAGTGTCTCGCCCGGTATGAAACGTCATTAGTGGCAGCATTTAAACGGACCACAATGTTCTTGCGTCAAAGATTAGGGTGAGTGCCACCCTAAGCTTGAGTGGTGAGACTGGTTATGACACTTCTTCAGGACGCTGGATGTTGTACTTGCGCATTTTCTCAACAAGCGTAGTACGACGTATTTTCAATCGATTGGCCGCGTGCGCTACAACACCAGAGCATTCATCAAGTGCCTGCTCTATCAAGCTGATTTCAATCTCAGTTAAGTGTTGCTTCAAATCCAGACCATCTCTTGGCAGTCTTGGCTTGTTATTGAGCTGGGCCGCCGGCATACCTTGTACCAATGGAATTGCCGACGCGTCCGCAACGTCATCTGCTTTCTGCCCGCGTCCGTGTGGTGCCATTTTCGGTGGTAAGTCACCCACATCAACCACACCATACGGGTGCAGTATCGTCAGCCGCTCCATCAGATTAGCAAGCTCACGTACGTTGCCAGGCCAATCATAGTTACACAGGGCCATCATAGCTGCGGGTGTGAGTCGAACCGATGACTTCTTTTCGTGCTCTAGCCGCGTGATCAGCTCATTAACCAGCAACGGTAGGTCTTCTGCACGGCTATTGAGCGGCGGCATTTCAACTGGGAATACATTTAAGCGATAGTACAAATCTTCGCGAAAAGTGCCATCTTCAATGAGCTGTTCCAGGTTGCGATGGGTTGCAGCGACAATTCGAACATCGCTCTTTATGCTCTTGTTGCTGCCAACACGCTCAAACGAGCGCTCTTGAATCACGCGCAATAGCTTCACTTGCATTGTGAGCGGCATATCACCAATCTCATCAAGAAAGATCGTTCCACCTTCTGCGAGTTCAAATCGACCTTCGCGTGAACCTACTGCACCCGTGAAAGACCCTTTCTCATGGCCGAACAGTTCACTTTCCAATAGTTCGCCCGGAATAGCGCCGCAGTTAATCGGCACAAACGGCTTATTACGTCGGTTTGAATAATAGTGAATGTTGCGCGCAACCACTTCTTTACCCGTGCCTGATTCGCCGAGAATCAACACGGTGGCCTCGGTTGGCGCCACCTGATCTATCATTTTGCGAACGCGAACAATGGCGCGGCTGTTCCCCACAAGACTTCTGAACAGTTCGGGGTTTTGTGTGCCCTCTTTATTGACAACCGTTGTTGCGGTGCCGCGGACATCAGCCCGATGCAATAAATCAGACAACAAGCCGTAGCGAATATCCGATTTCAGACAGCCAATGAAATGCTCTTCAATTTCGGGCTGACTGATGTCTGCAGGTTGATCACCCAGCATTAAGATCATTGGCGGACATTCAGCGTGCTTAGCCGTTAACTGTTTAACCCAATCGACAATACCGTGAAAATTGGCGATTAGTATGGCTTGATAGTCCGCAAGATCGCTAAGGCTATCGAGTAGCTCATGCGAACTCAGCACTTTCGCTTCGTGATCAATGAATTCAAGTTGATGGGTTAGTCGCAGCGAATGCTCTGCATTCGCGTCAACAATCAAGACTTTCTTTGCTTCTTTCTTGGCACTCATTCCAGCTCTCTTTCGACAGAAGTCGACCTATTATGTGTACTGCATCACCAAAGCATAGAAGATGATCTGAATAAGACAAAGATTTGACGAAGAAATTTTTATTGGCAATGCCATTTGCCGGCAATAAAAGACATGAATACTTCGCATCAGCGCCGCGTAATCTGACACCATCTGCAATACCGGAAGAGTCCTGCAATGGCTTTGTGAACTGACCGTCTGTAATACCAAAATCCGGTTACATTTGTTGACAAATGCGCCGATTCGATGTTTGTCAGATCGAGAATCCCTTTTAATCGGGCATAACCGGCTAGAATGAATCCGATCAGACACAAAACGATAATAATAAAAATAAAGTACTCTGGAGCGACCGAGGTCTACCCCGGCGCTCACACGAGTTTGAAGAGGATGAGAACATGATTCCGAGAGAAAAACACTCGCGTAGTAATAACGTGACCGATCTCGACGAAGTCCGCAAAGCCAAAGCAATGGCCGACACTGCGGGTGACGACACCATCGAACTGCTCGAAGAAGAAGATAAAGTTGCAGCCAATCCACACGGAAATCGACGATTTGACGCCGAAAAGGTAGCCAGAATAAAAGCAGCTATTGCCGCTGGCGAATACAATATTGATCCCGCTCGCATCGCTGACAAGTTCATCGAACACGATCGTAATCAATGAGTACAGTCTTTTATCAGTTCAAAGTTGTTGCGATCCGGCGCATGCTGTGCCGATAAAAATCGATGGTAGAAGCGCTCATCCGTTGATCGGTTTCCTGCTTAAATAGATATGATGTAAAACGCCCGCCCTGTGAGTTTATCGGACTGCTCAGCTTTCGCAGTGAGCATAGTCTGAGCTCTACCGCGCGTCACTTCAGCGTACCTTGCCGGACAGCGTCAGGGGTAAAATCTTGGTTTCCAGCAGGAAATCTATTGGTTAGATATTGGTGGGTAGATGCCTAATGGGTAGATGCCTAATGGGTAGATGCTTAATAGGTAGATGCCTAGTAGGTAGATGCTTAATAGGTAGATGCTACGTTGAGCGCGACATAGGGTGCTTACGCCGCGGCCCTCTGCGTGATGCAGCGTTACCGGAAGGATCTGATTCAGCGGCAGAGCGGTTAGCATCTGACGTATCAGCTACGGTGTTTGCTGACTGATTAGCAGGCTTACAAGACCCCGCCGGTTTATCTTTCCCATCTTGTTCCTCGTGCACTGTGCGCATTTGACTGTGGGTGGCTAACGGATTACTGCCTGGGTCGACCACTTCTGCAACCAGTTTTAAACGCACTTGACGCTTTCCAATGATGCGATCGCCCAACACATATTCAGACTTTACGTTGCCAAGGCGAATTGCATCGAATAGCTTCGGAATTAACATACCGACATGCTCCAAAAAGGCTTTCTGCTGTGGATTCATGCTGCAGGCATTCTGCGCAAACAATTTACTGTTTATTTATGGGTCTTCCCCAGATCGTGAGGGTCAAGACTACTGGATATAATACCAGTATATACAGAAATTGCGTTACACTGCAAAAATCTACCGTTTTTGTATGGTGCTCATCGCAATGGACGAACTCTCCCTCTACGAAAAAATCCTTAATCTATCCGCCCCTTGGTT
>CAKZUP010000150.1 GCA_937922945.1 uncultured Granulosicoccaceae bacterium | reverse complement strand
CATGCGCTGGTTCAATACATTGATATCTGCGATGGCAACATGCAGGAAGGCTCATTTCGTTGCGATGCCAATGTATCGGTTCGTCCATCGGGTCAGGCAGAATTCGGTACACGAGCAGAAATCAAAAACCTGAATTCGTTTCGTTTTCTCGAGCGCGCCATCCTGTTTGAAGTTGAACGTCAAATCGATCTTCTGGAAAGTGGTCAAAGTGTTGTGCAGGAAACGCGCTTATACGACTCTGATAAAGATGAAACGCGCTCGATGCGCTCGAAAGAAGAAGCGAATGATTACCGTTATTTTCCCGACCCAGACTTACCGCCTTTGGTGGTAGACGATACGTTTATCGATGAAGTTCGGGCCAGCATGCCCGAGCTACCCAAAGCCCGGCGCGCGCGATTTATTGAATCTTTGGCCCTGGCGCCATCTGATGCTGATGCCTTAATGGCCGATCGAGTCACGGCCGACTATTTTGAAGCCGTATTGGGCGAGCAAAATGTGCCAGCCAAGTTGGCGGCAAACTGGATTACTGGCGAATTGGCTGGTCGTTTAAACAAAGAGAGTTGCGCTATACAAGATGCGCCGGTGCAGGCTGAGCGTTTGGCATTGTTATTAGCGCGAATCGAGGATGGCACAATCTCCGGTAAGATCGGTAAGCAAGTGTTTGATGACATGTGGGCCAGTGAGGCTTCCGCAGATGACATTATCGAGCAAAAAGGCCTGAAGCAGATTACCGACAACTCGGCCATAGAAGCCATGATAGATGAGGTGATAGCTGCAAATCCGTCGCAAGTGGCGGAATATCAGGGTGGCAAGGAGAAGTTATTGTCGTTTTTCGTCGGCGCGGTTATGAAAGCGTCTAAAGGCAAGGCAAATCCTGGCCAACTCAATCAATTATTGCGTGAAAAACTCAAGCAATCTTGAGGTTGCCATTTGGTAGGTTAAGCGCGCCCAATCTACAGTGTTAAGATAAGGCGCCATCGCGTGTCGAGTCGTTTATCAGCTGAATCGATTAACGTGTAATAGCAAAAATTTATAACCGGGAACTACGATGACGAACAGAACCATTTCCAGACGCTTTGCGATAAAAACCTTGTTTGCTGGCGCTGTTGTTACTTTGGGTGCAGGCTGCAACACATTGAATTCTCTACCTCGACGTCAAACAGGTGGCGAAACAGACGGCTCAGAGCTCGCGTTAAAAGTCCGAAATGAACTGCGTGAAAACGCGTTTACATCGCAGCTTACACTCGATATATCCAGCGAAGAAGATGAAGTGATTATTAAGGGCTTTGTTAACACTCGAGCCGATATAGCAAACATTGAAATGGTCGCCAATCAAGTCGATGGCGTTAGACACGCGTTCGTCGATGTGTTCGTGCTTGATTAATTCATGACAGACATCACAATCTCTTCTTGCTGATGTGACGGTGTTATCGGCCCCACTATGCGCGGTTAACCAAGCGACTCAATTTTTTGCCTGATTTACTCGTGTACATTGGGCGCAATGGTCGCTGGGTGCTGCCATTGGGGCTACTGGCAGCATTGCTACTGCCCGGCACAGCAACTGCCATGCAGGTGTTTGTAGGGCCATTGCTGTGCTTGTTGTTGTTGGTGTCCTTTCTTCAAGTCCGCCCTAACGAAGCTCGCTTATCCTTATTAACTGAATTAAAGCAAGTGGCTCCGCTACTCGCGTTTATGCAATTGGTTCTGCCTGTTGTCGTTTTGTTGCTAATGCGATTGTTGTCAGTACCCGTGCATTGGCAAGTTCCCATTACGCTGGTTGCGGCTGCGTCCTGCATTACCGGCGGCCCCAGCATGGTTATGATGCTTGGTGGAAACGGTGGGCGCGCCATTCGACTGCTTATTGCCTCAACGCTTGTACTACCACTTACCGCCATTCCGGTGCTGGCGCTTTTACCTCTGCATTCTTCCGGCGCTTTATTGTTGAGAACGGCGCTACTGTTGAGCTTGGTAATTGTGGGTGCGTATCTGTGTGCGAAGGCGCTGCGTCGGTTTGTTATTGCAGACTACTCGGTTAAGCAACGCGAGTATCTGGACGGCATAAGCGCGCTATTACTCGCACTTATTGTGCTGGGTTTGATGTCGGCTATTCACACAGCTTGGGACACGCCCGGATTACTATTAACAACGCTGTTTATGGCGTGTGCTGTGAATGTGTTGTTTCAATTATTTGGTGCGCTGCTCAATCGCTTGTTCTTAACAAAAATGCCCATAATGTTAAGCGTTATGGGTGGGAATCGGGCTGTCGCGATATTTTTAACGGCGCTGCCCGAAAGTGCTTATCAACCTTATTTACTATTCATTGCGTGCTATCAAATACCCATGTATCTGACGCCGTTAGTGGGTGGATTTTTTTACAGGCGATATACCGACTATGGAAGCTGATGCTCGATTCAAATTTTTGCTCGAAAGCTGTGATGTCAGAGGGCAGTTGGTGCACCTTGATCAATGTTGGATAGACGCGAAGGCCCGAACCACTTATCCAGCGAATGTCAGCACACTGCTTGGCGAAGCATTCGCAGCGACGGCATTAATGGCTGGCACCATAAAATTCGATGGCAAGCTGACATTGCAGGTGCGCGGCTCGGGTGATGTGTACTTACTCGTGGTTCAAATTACCAACAATGGAGAACTGCGCGGCCTTGCACGTTGGAATCAAGAACCTGAATCTACTGTGCCGGCAGCAGCCTTTGGTGCCGACGCGCGCATAACTATTACCATTGAAACCGATCAGTTTGCTGAACCTTACCAAGGAATCGTGCCGTTGCAAGGCAGCACATTGGCTGATGCCATAACGCATTATTTTAAGGTGAGCGAGCAACTGCAAACGCAAGTGTACTTCGCTGTTTCCGACTCATCTGTGTCCGGCATGTTGTTACAAGCCTTACCACCATCTGAGCGCACGGTGGGTGACGATGATGCGTGGGCGAGGGCTACTGCTTTGGCCGACACGCTTACGCAGCAGGAGCTTTTGGATGAAAGCGTTGAAACGTTGTTGCATCGTTTGTATCACGAAGAGGAAGTTCGATTGTTCGAGTCCAGCACATTGGCCTTTTCCTGTAGTTGCTCAAGAGAAAGAACCGATGGCATGTTGATTGGGCTGGGCGAAAAAGAAGTACTTGATATTGTTAAGGAGCAGGGCGAGGTTAGTATCAGTTGTGAATTTTGCGATGCGCACTATCAATACGATGCAGTGGATGTTGCAGCGTTGTTCAAAGGGTATGTGGGTTCATCGGGAAATGATATTGATACAACGCATTAGTTGGCGCAAACGGGGCAATCTGAACTTTTCTTTAAGCGTATTTCATTAAACTCCAGATTCAACCCATCGAACAACAGGAGTCTGCCGCTTAAATCATCGCCGATATCGCACAGCACTTTAATAGTCTCCAGTGCCTGAATGCAGCCTATTAAGCCCACAACTGGGCCGAGTATGCCGGTTTGAGCGCAGGTCTCTGCTGTTTCATCGCCTTCGGTATACAGACAACGGTAGCAAGGTGAGTCTGGCACGTCGGAGCGAATAACCGATACTTGTCCATCGAACCGAATGGCAGCACCGGTAATGAGTGGAACTTTGTGTTGTACACAGGTTTCATTAACTGCGAAACGAGTCGGAAAGTTATCACTGCAGTCGAGCACAGCTGTGCATGTTGGCACCAGTTCGTCGAGTTCGGCTTTTTCCAATGCGTAGTCGATAACGTTAATATCGATGTCAGGATTAATCGCATGCGCAGCAATGCGTGCAGAGTGGGTTTTTAATTCTCCAACCCGGTCTGTGGTATGGGCGACTTGTCGCTGTAGGTTGGACAATTCCACGGTGTCGAAATCGGCGAAGGTGAGTTTGCCTACACCGGCTGCAGCAAGGTACATGGCTGCGGGCGAACCAAGACCACCTAACCCGACAATGAGTACGTGGCTGTCCAGCAGGCGTTGTTGGCCCGATTTTCCAATCACAGGCAAGGTTAGGTGTCGGCTGTATCGATCGAGTTGTTCATTATTCATGGTTCAAGCATAGCGGGTATAGTGCCTTGCGAACAAGCTTTGTTAGACTTAGGTGCCAGATTCCAGTGGAAAATTATTTTTGAACTTTCTCGCTCACACACTGTTTGCCATGGGTAACGCAGAACGAATAGCCGGCCAGTTTTGCGGTGACTTCGTGCGCGGCTCCGATTTATCCGGATATGCAGAAGGCATTCAGGAGGGGATTCACCGCCATCGACGTATCGATGCCTATACCGATCGGCACCCGGCTGTACGTGCCTGTCACAATCTGTTCCAACCGCCGGTTCGACGTTTTGCAGGTATCGTGACCGATGTTGTGTTCGATCATTTTCTTGCTCGCGATTGGGCGAACTATTCCACACTGCCTATCGAAGAACACGTTGATACCGTCCATGCGGCCTTGGACGAAACCCGGGATCAATTACCACCGGAACTTCAACGCTTTGCCGATTTCTTGCAGAAGGAAAATGTGTTGTTGGGTAACTTGCATTATTCGGGTGTAGAAATCACGCTGCAGCGACTATCCAGACGCTCACCTCGATTTTTACCGATAGTCGATGGAGCGGCGATGGCATTGGAACACGAGCACGAGCTTCTGGCTGCATTCAATACGTTTTTCCCTGAGCTACTCGAACTTGAACGACCGTGAAAAATTCGTCATGCAGTGTGGGACAGCAATTGCATAAGCTATATACGCATTGGCTCGACGGGCCAGTTGCATCACCATGCGACAAACTACTGTCGGTAAGTGTCGTGAAACTGTCGCTGGTAAGTGGCGTAAGTGGACGAGAGCATGTCTGAAAAGAAACCCTCAAAACGTGCGGATGCGTTTGCCCCTGAGCAAAAGCTTGCGCGCAAAAAAACACCGCGAAAAACAGATGCATCGCCACAATCGCCCGAGATTATCAAACTGAAAAATATACAGCCACACCAATTGTCCAACCGCGAATTGAGTTTTCTGAGTTTTAACTCGCGCGTATTGGAATTGGCAGACGACCCGAGCATACCGTTGCTGGAACGCTTGCGGTATCTGTGTATATCAAGCAGTAACCTGGATGAATTTTTTGAAGTTCGCGTAGCCGGTATTAAACAAAAGATTATGGGGGGTGTTGAGGCTGCCGGCATTGATGGTTTATCACCACAGCAGGAACTCAATGCCATCACTCTCACGGCGCATGAATTTGTGGCACGGCAATATGATCTGTTAAACGATGTGCTATTACCTCAACTTGCTGCTGAGGATATCAAGTTTCTGGTTCGCGGTAGCTGGGATGATAATTTGAAGGAGTGGGTGAAGGATTATTTCAATGCAGAAATTGGCCCGGTGTTGAGCCCGTTGGGCTTAGATCCTGCGCATCCGTTTCCACGCCTAACCAATAAGAGTCTGAACTTCATTGTCGATTTGCAAGGTGTAGACGCCTTTGGTCGCGAGTCGGGTTTTGCACTGGTTCGGGCGCCTCGCTCGTTACCGCGTGTTATCGCTGTTCCACCTGAAATATGCGGTTCTGCACACGGTTTCGTATTTTTAAGTTCTATTATGCATTCGCAAATGGGTTCGCTGTTTAGCGGTATGCAACCTGTTGGCGTTTATCAGTTTAAAGTAACTCGCAATAGCGAGCTTTATGTTTCTGAGGAGGAGGTCGCTAATTTACGCCGAGCACTGCAAAGTGAATTGTTGCAAAGAAACTTCGGGCAAGCGGTTCGGTTGGAAGTGGCAGCTAATTGTCCGCCGCGAATTATTCGCTACCTGCAGCGCCAGTTCAGTCTGGAAGATCGAGATGTATACAAAGTCAACGGCCCGGTAAATTTGAACCGGTTAGTGGCCATACCCGACCAGATAGACCGGCCGGAATTAAAGTTTCCGGCATTCACACCGAATATTGTGCC
>CAKZUP010000149.1 GCA_937922945.1 uncultured Granulosicoccaceae bacterium | reverse complement strand
TAATCTAACGTGTAAGGAATCCTTTTGACTATTACATTGTTCACAGCTGAATCCAGCATCGGTTGGGTCTCGCACATTGCACTCGAAGAGTCTGGACTTGAGTACGAAGCCAAGGCGTTGGATTTTTCTCAAGGACAGCAGGGCAGTGCTGAGTATCTGAAAATCAATGCCAAAGCAAGAGTGCCTTCCTTAATGGTTGACCAAGGTGTCATTACTGAGACGCCTGCCATCTTGACCTACCTGGCACAGTTGGCTCCCACGTCATCGTTGGCGTTACCCGAAAATCCGTTTGAGCAGGCAATGATTAACGCGTTCAATCTCTATCTTTGCTCAACAGTGCACGTTGCGCATGCGCACAAACATCGTGGAACGCGTTGGGTGGACGATGAAAGAGCCTTGAAACTGTTAACAGATAACGTTCCAAAGACCATGGCGGTTTGTGCTGACATGATGGAGAACCAGATGGTTAAAGGGCCATGGGTTCATGGTGAGAAATTCAGTACAAGTGACCCCTACCTTTACCGGATTTTAACCTGGTTCGATGCCGACGGCGTGGACATTGCCCAATACCCTAAACTAAAAGCCCATCGTGACGCGATGGATCAGAGGGAGTCGGTAAAGGCAGTTAAAGCCTTTTTTCATCATGAATAGGTAACCTGAACTGAGTATGTGTGCTGTTTGTCAGTGTGCTGAATATAGGCGAAGAAAACGTGCTCAGAATAATCGTAGCTGGTTACGTCGCGCTGTCGGTAAGGCGTTTTTCGGTAAGCCTTGTAATCGGTGAGTCGCGTTAAAGCGTTCACCGTTGACACTGAGTACAATAGAACGTGGAACGCTGACCAATCACTTTCTGCTTTATGGGCAAACCACAATTTAAACAGGCTTCACCTTCTTTACCGTAAACAAATAGCGATTGCTTGAAATACCCGGGTTCTCCATCGCTATTGACAAAGTCGCGCAGCGTTGTGCCACCCTGATCGATTGATCGTTGCAGTATTAGTTTGATTGCATCAACCAGTTTTTCGCATTCTTTATACGTTATTCTGCCAGCTGCCCGGCCCGGCCGTACTCCCGCCATAAAAAGCGCTTCGCTGGCGTAGATGTTTCCCACCCCAACCACGATGTGGCTATTCATAATTAGGTTTTTAATCGCGACTTTCTTATTGCGTGTTGCGGCAATAAGGTGAGCGGTATCGAATTGGTTCGACAGAGGCTCCGGGCCGAGTTTTTCTAGCAGGCTATGAGTAGGTTCGTCACTGTTTTGCCACAACAGGCAGCCAAACCGTCTTGGGTCATGAAAGCGCAGCAGGCTTCCGTTACTCAAGTGCATTTCAACGTGGTCGTGTTTGCGTCTGGGCTCATCGTTGGTTGTACAGATGCGTAGGCTACCCGACATGCCTAAGTGCACAATGGCCTGCCCCGACGAGGTTTTAATTAAAATATATTTACCACGTCGCTCAACAGCCGTAATGACTTGATCTGTAAGTCGCTTGATCGTCTTTGGAATTGCCCAGCGCAGTTGCCACTGATGGATAGTTAGCCTGTTAACTGAGTGATGCAGCAGGTAGGGCTCTATTCCCCTGCGTGTGGTTTCAACTTCCGGTAGCTCTGGCATAGCCTATTGTAATTCCAACGTCCGGATAATGGCGCTTTGATGCACTGTTTATAGTAGTGAATACGAATGTTGTACTTACTGCGCCAGCAGGGAGTTCAATCGCTCATTGCTAATAGCGTAAGCAAATCCAGCGTTGTTATTGATCAGGGCGTAATCTTCGTACTGCACAATCTCGGCTAATGCACTTTCCTGACCGCCTGAAATGTTTGAGCTGAGTTGCCAACGGCCGAGTTCGGCGCTTTGGTTATCATCATTTTGGCTACCAGAGGATGTTGCGTACCGTGGCCACGCTGAAATTTTATCGGCTTGCAGGGTGCGCCACCCATCAGGATTATTAACCGCGCGTTTTTCTGTATCGCTTATTAAATACAATTGGTTGGGAAGTGTCTCAAAAACGCTTAAGTCTGCAAACGCTGTGACGCCACCGTGCGCCAGAGACCATACCCACTCTGGCAATAATGTAACCGAGTTATCAACCAGCGCGTAACGTCGATCGCCCTCGATATCGGTCAGACCAAGTGCGTAGGTACGATTGCCAATCAATAATTGAGCGCCGGGCGAACTGAGTCCTGTTGCTGTCATATCGACTTCACTCGTTTTATAACTATTGAATTTTGCTCTTCCTAACGAGAGCAGTGGTTCAATGCGTTGGCTGTTGGCTTTAACTGAGTAAGGCGCGAGTAGTTGCCAGTTATCTGCAACGAGTCTGAGCTCGATATCAGGATGTCCGGCTCGTTTAATGGTGATGCGGTCTATGGGGTCGTTGTTTATGCTGACGTCTGTTTGTTCACCAAATTCCATCCAGCCAATGATACCGATAAGAACCACTAAAACGGTCGCAAGAACAAGCGTTAGTTGAGTTCGTTTGGCTGAATGAGAGCGCATTATCGTCGCCGTCGCCACGCAGTCACACCGGCAATCAGAAAAAGGCTGGCTGGTAAAACGAAAAGCAGCAGAACGCTGATAGACACAATAGCGTTACGCGATAAATTTAAATTCGCGTCGGGAGCTGGCATGGTGACAAAAGAAAGTGCTTCAGATTCGCCTGATAACCAGAGCATTAAACTTTCAGCAAAGCCCAGATTAGCACCGTTGCCAATAAACTGATCAGATGCAAAGTCGGCGTCGCCCAAGACGGCAATGCGTTGTTGTTTGCCGTTAATCAGGCGTTCAATGGTTACACCAACTACCAAGGGGCCTTGATGTTCTTCCGTATTGGCATCAAATTGAATAGCGCCTTCCAATGCGCCGGTTTCTGTCCAGCTGGACTCCGGTGTTTGCAGTAGTGGCAACAAGGTTTGACCGGCCAATGGTGTGACTGCCAGCGCCTTCGTTTGGGGTAGTAAAATGGGGCTGGTCAAGCCTTGGGTAACCGGGTGCTGTGTAAAGCTATTGAGAATCACAAAGCTTACGGAGCCGGCATTCGCTGACTGGCTTGCCGTGTCGATAATCGTGCCAGGCAGTATTTCAATGCCGAGCTCCAGCCCAAGTGCTGCTAACCCGGAACCCGTGCTACGGTTCAATTCGGTTTCACTTACCCATAACAAGCTGCCACCCAGATTGATGTACTCAAGTATGCCGGCAAGCTCACCCGGGAAGTAGGGGCGACGTGGGTCAACGATAACCAGTACATCAACATCACTGCCTATGCGTGGGTTCGTTACCAAGCTCAGTGCTTCACTGTTCAGGCCTATGCTACGCAAACGTGAACCCAGTGTAGACCAGCTCTGTGGTGCAGCCTCTATCGCGCTTCGCTCTTCGTGCCCAGTTACAAACGCCAGTTTTTTCTCGCCCTCTCGATTTAATTGTCGCAGTGCGCCTGTTAGAGAACGTTCAGAAACCGATTGCAGGCGTTGTTCTCTGCCCATACCGGTTATGATGAGTTCACCACTGGCCGCAGCGTTAAGTTGCCTGACTCTTTCGGGGTCGGTTTCAGGGTTTACAAAGTCGAGTTCAACTAATGGGTTGTGCTGCTGGTATCGTGATACCAATTCGATTAATGAATTTCTTTGTTCAGCTATTGGGCCGATAACTGCCGTGATTTGAACCGGGCCTTGCAGCGCCTTTACCGCACCGACGGTTTGTTCGCTCAGTGCATGGCGTTTATTCGCGGTAAGGTCGGCGCTTCTATCAGTTCTTGCTGTTATCCAGATACTGGCTAGTGCAATGGCGACGATAAGCAGTGCCAGCGGTATGTGTTGGGCTGCGCGTTTCATGTGGTTGAGCTCAGTACGTTACTCTGCACGTTATTGCCCTGCATGTCGTACAAAATCCAGGCGCACAATCGTCAAGCCAATGAACATGATAATAAGAACAATAAAATAGGCAATGTCTGCGCTACTGATAAAGCCTTGAAAAAAACCATTTAAATGTGTAGGGATGGCGAATACTGATAAAGCACTCATCAACGAGCTGGTTGATGTGGCGTTGCCGAGCAACCAGAGTAGTGCTAGTAGTACGACGCTGGCCACCACAGCGATAATGGCGTGTCGGGTAATAGATGAGAAAAACAAACCCACTGCTGCGAACGCCAGACTGGCGAGCAATAATCCCAGCGCCGAGCAAAGCAGTACGCCAAAGTCGAGAGGTGTAAAGAGTCTCATTGTTGTAGGAATCAAACAGGCTACTGCGACAAGCAATGCAATAACGATGGTTACCCCAAAAAATTTTCCCAGAACCAGCGCTGTTGTGGACACTGGCGATGATTGCCACAGCGCTAAGGTTTGTTGTCGATATTCATCGCTAAAGCTTTTCATGGCCAGCAAAGGAGCGATCAGCGCAAATACCATCACTAATGGTGCAAGGTATCGTATCGATAAAAATCCGCCCAGACCGGTTGGATGGTCTTGCAATGCCAGTTTGGGCTGTGCTGCTAAATAAGTTTCCAGCGCTTGCAGAAACAGGTATGCAAATACAATGGCGAGCGCACCGGCGATAGCCCATGTTTGTGGAGAGCGCAGCAAGGTTCGCGATTCAAAGCGTGCAATGGTACCAATCATACTCGCGCAACCTTGTTTGGTTCTGGTACAAGTTGATTGAACAATGCTTCGAGTTCTGCATTGTTCTCAGTGACTGCCGCGTCGTGAATCAAGTGCCCCTGATGAACAACCGCAATACGATTACAGACGGCCTGAGCTTCATTGAGTAAATGGGTTGAGAAGACAACGGCACGGTGTTGGCCTGCTTCGCGAATAATGTTTCTCATGCCTTGCATCTGGTTTGGATCGAGGCCGTTGCTGGGTTCATCCAGTAACAAAACATCTGGCTTATGCACCAGTGCCTGTGCCAAGCCCACTCGTTGTCTGAAACCTTTCGACAATTGGGCAATGCGTTGTTGTGCCACTTCTGGTAAATCACACAGTGCTATAACGGCGTCAACTGCTGAGCGTACGTCTGGCTTGTGAATACGGCGAAGCTTTGCGCACAAAATCAGATACTCGATGACGCGCAAGTCGTTGTAAAGCGGAGGGGTGTCAGGCAAATAACCAATCCGCTGCCTTGCCTTCAGCGGTGATTCCGACATTGAGTATCCGGCAATCGTTATATCGCCACTGTCGGGCACCAAGGTGCCAGCCAGCATTTTCAAGGTCGTTGATTTACCGGCGCCATTCAGGCCCAAAAGCCCGAGTACATCGCCTTGGCGCAAGCTCAGGGATATGCCATGAATGCCAGCATTCTGACTCCAATGTCGGTGAAGCTCTCGTGCTTCAAGCAAGTCGTTGCCGGTCTGGGTTGTGGACATGGTCAGGTTGGTTTTAGCGGATAAATCGAAATCATCACTGAGTATAGTTTAGCGAGCGAACCTTTATACCCGTCAAAATGTGAGCTTTCGAATTGCACACAATCCGAGAAACTCTGTATGGTTGACGGCTTAAAAAAATGCCTATGTCGAGGTGAATGTGGTTTTGCTCGGTTTTTTGGATGTATCTGTTTGGGCGTTGGTGGGTTGGACATTACTCAGCTGCCATCTCACTTTACTCTCGGTTACTGTGTACCTGCATCGTGCCCAAGCTCATCGGTCAGTTGATTTACACCCCGCGCTGGCACATTTTTTCCGCTTCTGGCTTTGGCTAACCACTGGCATGGTAACGCGCGAATGGGTTGCTGTGCACCGTAAGCATCATGCGAGAACCGAGGGTCCGGAAGATCCACACAGCCCACAGGTTCATGGCATCAAAAAAGTATTGCTTGAGGGTGCTGAGCTGTATCGTGAGGCCGCCGCCGTTGGTAGCGATTTGGAAAAGTACGGTAAAGGTACGCCTGATGACTGGATTGAACGCAATCTGTATTCACGTTTTGTGTTTCTGGGGGTGGGGTCTCTGGCGGTGTTGGAGTTTGCTTTATTCGGCCTGGCAGGCATCGCGGTTTTCGCGATTCAAATGCTGTGCATTCCGGTTCTGGCTGCCGGGGTTATCAATGGCTTGGGCCACTATTGGGGCTACAGAAATTTTGAAACAGACGATGCGGCCACCAATCTGACGCCATTTGCAGCGATTATATGCGGCGAGGAATTGCACAATAATCATCATGCCTACCCGTC
>CAKZUP010000148.1 GCA_937922945.1 uncultured Granulosicoccaceae bacterium | reverse complement strand
CACATAATCGAGCACACGCTCGGTGATTCGTTTGTGTTCCGGATCGCCTGTTAGCAGATACGCCGATAAATAATTGCGACTTAACAGCGCCTGGTTGTAAAGCATTTTTTCAAAGTGCGGTACCAGCCAATCGTTATCAACCGAGTAGCGATGAAAGCCACCGGCAATTTGATCGTGAATACCGCCAGCAGCCATGCGAACCAATGACACATTGGCTGCCTCTAACGCATCTTCGTTACGCGCTCGCAGCGCATAATCCAACAGTAAAAATAATTTTGATTCCTGCGGAAATTTAGGTGCAGCACCAAAACCTCCTTGCAAATCATCAAAGCTGCGGAGTATGTCGCTAACAGCGCGTTCAATCACATTGGTGCCGATTTCCATTGCTTCACCAGCCAGTTGATTGTTCTGCACTATCGCATCTGAAATCTGCTTTGCTTCCTGCTCAATAGCCTCACGCTGCTCAGCCCACACGTTGGTAATCTGGTTGAGTAGATCGGTGAACACATCTGGCGGGTAATAAGTGCCACCATAAAACGGCTGGGTACCGGTATTCAGAAAAGAAGACATGGGCCAGCCGCCACGACCGGTTAACATTTGCACGGCCGACATATAACTTGCATCAACGTCCGGTCGCTGCTCACGATCGACTTTTATCGGGATGAAGTATTCGTTCAATATCGCGGCGATATCAACGTTTTCAAAACTCTCTTTCTCCATTACATGACACCAGTGGCAGGTGGCATAACCAATAGACAGAAATATCGGCTTATCTTGTGTTTTGGCCAACTCAAACGCTTCTTCTCCCCACGGATACCAGTTAACCGGGTTGTGCGCGTGCTGCAGCAAATAGGGAGAGTCTTCCAAGATTAATCGATTAACAAACGCAGGCTCACCGTTCTTTAAAACATGTTCGGTGCGTGGCGTGTAGTTATCACCACGTTGCTCAAGGGCTTCGAGCAACGTATCAGCCAGATCCTCTGTACCACCCACCGCCACGGTTTGCGATTCATGAATAATAAGATGCTCGGCATCATTAGCGAAGAGGACAGGTGAGAACACACCGATAAAAGCAAACACGGCCCATTTGACCGGGAGCGACAGCGGGTAAAACCGATTCATTGAACACCTACTTTTTGTTCTGGGTTAAGCACTGACTAAGCACTGATCGACATGGCAATGGTGGGAGACCAATGCCTGATTAAGTGGCGGTCACGAAAAAATGACCCACCTAACCTTCAACAACGAATTAGCGCGAGCTTTTATTGCACATAAACATTACAGACAAAAAAACCCGATGCAAGTTGCACCGGGTTCTAGGGTGTTTCACTTACGTCTGCTGAGCCGCGCTTAGCACTTAAGCATGGCCCACAGATGGTTTAACCGTAAAGTGGCGGTACGCCCAACTGCGCGTGAATCGCGTTAGAGGCTTCCTGTGTCATGCCAAAGCCTTCACGGAGTTTGTCCAGATACTGCGCTTCAGCCTGCGAATCCAGATCGATAGCCATCAGTGACATCAGGTAAACCTGTTGTTCGGCACCACGTGGCACGCTTTGGATAAACGCATCGACATCCAATGGAGTTTGCATTTCGCTAAGGACAAAATTGCGCTCTTCTTCAGACACTTCTTGGCCAAGATTGGCAACGATTTTTTGCTGCTCGGATTCATCTATCTGGCCATCGGACTTAGCCGCGTTTACCATGGCTTGAATTAGAATTTTTGCAGTTTCTTCTTGCTGCTGCGTTGGTGCTGCAGGTGCTTGCTCACCACTAAGGGCACCATTGAGTAAACCACCCAATCCGCCTGCTGCGCCGCCAGCTGCCGCTGCACCTGCTCCGCCACCCAGGCTATCGAGCAAGCCGCCCAATCCACCTGCGCCACCTTGAGATGCACCGCCTAATAGTCCGCCAAGACCACCGGCCGCGCCGCCACCAGCACCACCAAGCAATCCACCAAGACCGCCAGCTGCACCCGCTTGTTGTTCGCCTTGCTGACCGCCTTGCGCACCACCAAGTAAGCTACCCAAACCGCCTGCTCCGCCCTGACCGCCAAGCAAGCCACCCAGACCACCGGATCCGCCCTGCCCACCGAGTAAGCTGCCAAGACCACCAGCGCCACCACCAGCACCGCCACTCATGACTTTGCCGACACCCTTCGCTACTACTATACCCAGGGCAACTTTGCCCAATGTTCCGACGAGACTCATCGTTTGTTTCCTCTTTAATTCATGAATTTACGCCTGCCGGCGCATACCGACAGTTTAACCTTTACTGTCTTTGCCAGTGGAATATATGCACTAAACATCGCCGTTCAATTGATGGATCTGTTAAATAACATGAATTCCGGCCGATTACCGCTGTCAATCGGGTTAGATCAGACACTTACGCAAAGATAGGCACCTGCGACAGCCATTTCAATCTACTGACGAATCTGCTTTAACAGCAAGGCCAAGTGCATTATATTGGCGCATTAAAATCAACGCTCAAGAGATTGGAATGTCCAAAACCATCGTTAATTCCTGGAACGAATTCGATCCGCTAAAGCACGTGATTGTTGGCCGTGCCGACCATACCTGCATACCACCGAATGAACCCGCCACAGAAGCGAAGATTCCCGAAGACAGTGACATGCGCGGCATGTGGGGTCCGCGTCCGCTGGAAACGGTAGAAAAAGCCAATGCTCAGCTGGATAACCTTGCAAAGGTGCTGACCGAACGGGGTGTGAAGGTCGATAGGCCCACGCCAATTCAGTGGAATCAGGCGGTTGTCACACCAGACTTTTCAACCGCAAGTCAGTTTGGCTGTATGCCTCCGCGCGATGTGTTGCTCACGGTTGGCAACGAAATTCTGAGCGCGCCTATGTCGTTTCGCTGCCGCTATTTCGAATACCTTGCCTATCACGATCTTATGCAGCGTTACTTCGATGAAGACCCGAACTTTCGCTGGGAACAAGCACCACGACCACGACTCGGCCAGGACTCTTACAAGCAAGGCTACTTTGATGAAATCACCATTGATGAGCGTTTGCAACGCACCGCCGACTTAGACTTTGTTACCACCGAACACGAACCACTGTTCGATGCTGCCGATGTGATGCGTCTGGGCAAAGATCTGTTCTGCCAGCATGGTCTAACCACTAACCGACGCGGTATGGAATGGCTACAACGACACTTTCCCGATCACCGTGTGCATGCCGTGAACTTTCCCGGTGACCCATACCCGATTCATATCGATGCCACGTTCGTTCCCTTGCGTCCGGGTTTAATTATCAACAACCCGAACCGACGGCTGCCCGAGAGTCAGCGCAAAATGTTCGAAGCGAACGACTGGGAAATTGTTGATGCCGCGCCACCATCACACAATTCACCTCCACCATTGTGTTATTCGAGTATCTGGCTATCCATGAACTGCTTGGTGCTTGATCATAAAACCGTGATTGTCGAAGCCAGCGAAACCAATCAACAGGATCAAATGGATACGTTGGGCATGAACGTGATACCTGTGCCGTTTCGCGATGCGTATCCTTTTGGTGGTGGCTTGCACTGCGCAACCGGTGATGTGTACCGCGAAGGCAGCTGCGAAGACTATTTTCCGAATCAGGTTGGCGGTACGTTGTTGCGTGGTGCTTAATGTGCAGCAACGCTTACACAGTGTGTTGTTTCTAAAACCGGTTTGCAGCGGCGACGATGCGCGCTGCTGCTCTTCGCCATTAAGCACTCAACTTATGCGCACTCAACTTATCCGCAATCAATTAACAAGCACTCAACTAATAAGCGCAAGCCTATGAGCCTCATACAGAATGCGAAAAAACGGGTGCTGGATTTTCAGCATGCATTAGACGGATGCTCTAACGATCAGCTGGGAATTGTGCTTGCCCAGCATACACACGATGATTATCTATGGCGTGGTATGCACCCGTTTTATGAACAAACCGGCGCTAAAGACGTTGCCGATGTTTTCTGGCAACCACTAAGGCAAGCGTTCTCGCCATTGCAAAGACGCACAGATGTTTTTATCGCAGGTTCAAACGCGGTGCGCGAAGATGAACCGGGTAAGATCGATAAAGAACAGGTTTGGGTTTGCAGCATGGGGCATTTTTTCGGTTTGTTCGATAAGCCCTGGTTAGGCATTCCTCCTACCGGCAAAATGGTGTTTATTCGTTATGCCGAATTTAATTGTGTGCACAACGACTTGATTGTTGAGTCTGCCTTTTTTTGCGATATCGTTAGCGTGATGCAACAAGCAGGACATTACCCGCTACCACCGCAAACCGGTGCAAGCTTTATGCACCCTGGCCCCAGAACTCACGATGGTTTATTAATGGACGAGCAAGACCCGGCCGAAGGAGACAAAACCATGGCCGTGTTGCAAAAGATGGTAGACGACTTATCCGAATTAAACCAATCCGGTGATGACAATTGTCCGCCTGAGTTTCTGGCTCGCAGTTGGACAGATGACATGATCTGGTACGGTCCTGCTGGTATTGGTGCCGCGTACACCATTCCACGTTATCAGAAACAACATCAATACCCGTTTCGAGAAAACCTGAAAGACAAACAATTCAACGGACACATCGCCCGCTTTGCTGAAGGCCACTACGCGTGTTTCTTCGGTTGGGCAAATCTGACCAATACCGCGAGCGGTGGCTTTCTGGGTATGACAGGCAATGACACACGCGCCGATATGCGCGTGGTGGATGTGTATAGGCGAGAAGGTGATAAGTTAGCTGAAAACTGGGTGTTTATCGATCTGCTGCATTACCTGTCTATGCAAGGCCTCGACGTTCTCGAACGTATGCGGCGTTCACTACTGCCGGACTAAGTTCACACTTTCGCACTGGCTGTTCCTCAACAGCCGTCACAGATTTTATGTGTTGGACGTCTGCTATTGCTTCATACCCCGATGGGAGTATTGTAAACGCATTTAGCTACCTCTATAACAGGTCGACATACCTAACATGGATCCTCGTTCTTGTTGAGGGGATATTTCGGTGTCGGGCAATAAATTGGAGGTCTGGTCCTTGAAGACCATAACGGTTGGATATAGCAAAGTAAAAACAGGGCTGGTGCTTTTTACGCTGGCTTTTATTGCTGTGTGCCCGTTACTGATGTATCTCGCACTTCCTCAAGTGTTTGCAACCAGTGGTAAGAGCTTTGGCTACATCGCAGTTGTGTATGGCGTTTTCGCTTTGACTACTTTACTGAGCACAGCGGCGCTGATGATCAAACTCTATAAGTTAAAATCAAGCAAAGAAGCATTCATTATATATAGAGACGGTATCTGGTCGAATGTGAGTGGTATTAGGGAAAAATTTATTCCTTGGGGTGATGTCGATCGGGCTTATAAAGCATTACCGCAAGATGGCAGCATGGCATTATGGATTGCGCAGAAAGAAACCGAGCAAGAATACTTAAGCCGCTCTAAACTGTCCCGCAGGCTGCGCCCAATCCTAACCACGCCGGTTGTGCCAATCACCCTGGAAAAATGCGCTATCGATTTGGCCGAAACCATTAATGCTTATGTAGCGGAATACAATAAGTCGTGCTGCAAGCAAAAACCGGTTGTCGATACATTAGACGAATACGTAAGACGCGCGGCATAGAAGATAGCGCCAAAATACAGCGCTGCTATTCGCCACGCGGAAAACGCTGGTTCTCCTCCAGCACATTCAAATCCATGTGGTTTCGCATATAACGTTCAGACGCTTTTTGTAGTGGCTGGAATTCCCACGGATAATAATCGCCGTTGCGTAAGGCTTCGTACACCACCCATCGACGTGCTTGCGATTCTCTTACCTGGTTATCGAACAAGTCTAAATCCCAGCGCTTATCAGCTTGCGCTCTGAAGTCTTCCAGCACGGTTTGTAGCTCAGCAGATTGCGCAAGATTGTTTTTCTCGTGCGGGTCGGACTTCAGATTAAACAGCTGTTCT
Source organism: uncultured Granulosicoccaceae bacterium (assembly GCA_937922945.1). Classification (GTDB taxonomy): domain Bacteria; phylum Pseudomonadota; class Gammaproteobacteria; order Granulosicoccales; family Granulosicoccaceae; genus Granulosicoccus. The sequence goes on along the minus strand of CAKZUP010000148.1, from coordinate 834 downwards.
GGGTCGAGCTTGCAACGATTGTATTTCCAATCGCCCTGACGTATCGATACCAACGGCGCATAACTTCCTTCGGCTGCGTACTCCATAAGCACCGGCGCAGTTCGTTCGCTACCCTGCGCCATAGACACCAAGCTCATCCCATCGGTCCATGGTTGTATTTCATCTAACGACACGCCAGCTAATTCAGCGATAGTGGGCGTTACATCGATATTGGATACAGGCGCAGTGACTAAACCAGGCTGCATACCAGGCGCGCTAATCATTAGCGGAACTCGAGATGAGCCTTCGAGAAAATTCATTTTGAACCACAAGCCTTTCTCACCAATCATGTCGCCGTGATCTGATACAAACACAATAACCGTGTTATCGGCTTGTCTTGTTTCGCGTAATACGCGCATAAGCCTACCGATTTTTTCATCCAGATAAGATATGTTGGCAAAATAGGCTTGCCGTGAACGTCGTACATCTTCGGTAGTGATGTTGAACGCTTCATAATCGTTTGCCAGCATAATTCGCTGCGAATGCGGGTCGTAGTCTTTGTATTGGTAGGCTGCTTCCACCGGTTCTAAATGGGCAGAATCGGTGTATAAGTCCCAGAACTTTTTACGCGCAACGTATGGGTCGTGCGGGTGGGTAAAACTGACTGTTAACGACCAAGGCCGTTCATCCAAACCACGAGATAATTGATATAACTTTTGCTCGGCAAAATTGGCCACCTCATCATCGTATTCCATTTGATTGGTTATCTCGGCAACACCTGCCCCTTTAACCGAGCCCATGTTGTGATACCACCAGTTAATGCGCTCACCCGGTTTGCGGTAGTCTGGCGTCCAA
>CAKZUP010000147.1 GCA_937922945.1 uncultured Granulosicoccaceae bacterium | reverse complement strand
TTCGCGCTCGGCTTTGATGACTTTGACAGTAACAAAGTCGCGATTCACGGCGTTATAGAAGAAAATGCCCGTTTAGGTCGTGGTGGCTTCACACAGAATGAAAACCAGTACTATCAGTTTAAAGTACCACAGCTTTATAACCTTGCCGATGTGAACGTGTTTGGCCACGGCGCAAGCTTTAATTCGATAAAAGCAGTGGTGGAATACAAGAACGAAGCTGTGCCGCAAAACTCAAATGCACTGCCTAATCTTGATGCCCGTTTTCAACCGCTGAACTTGTCGATACGCGAAGTTAATGAACTCACAACGTTTCTAACTACAGCACTGTACGATGCAGAATTGGAACGTTATATGCCAACACAATTTCCACAATAAGCTTTATAACGAAGGATGCTTTTATAGGTCCATTGAGACACAGCATCATTGAGATAGCTATTCCTCTTGAAATTGCTATGCAGTATCACACCTACGTTTACTCACTGCAGGTCGTAGTAAGAGCATCATCCAGGGCGTTTAATTATCGGATAATTGACGATATCTAGCACACTAATTCCTCCCTAGAGGGGTATTGTGTCGCATCCACCACTTGAGCTCACCCTTCTGGGTGATGCCATTTTAGCCTGAAAAGTGAAAACTTCCCTACCTAAGTAATCAGCGTTACCTGCTGAAAGCTTAAATGAAACATTATCTCAATGTGACAGCTGTTTGGTGTATTTCTCAGGTCAGCTGCAACAGTTCGTCCACACCAGAAACCTGCGATGGAACCACAGATTCTGGAAACAATGCGGATACAACGTTGACTGGTGTTTATCTTGATAGTGCTGCCTCAGGGCTTTCCTATCAAACTGACTCGTAGTTGGCGATTACGAATGAACTTAATAAGTGAACTTATTAGCGAACTTATTAATGAACTTATTAATGAACTTATTAATGAACTTAATTGTGGAGCAATAGAGAATTGAACAAACTACTGAATTTACTGAAAAGCGTATCACTCGTTGCACTGATATCGTTACTTGTGGCTTGCCAACAAGTGCCTACGCAAGAAACTCCCTCAAAACCGAATGGGTATTCAAGGGTAACATCAGATATTCTGCCAAGCTTATTTGGCAAGAAGCTCACATTGGATGAAAATTATTTATCCTTAGCTGCAGACGGTAGCTTCAGCGGTTCGTGGAATGATGCTCCCATGGCTGGCACATGGAAAATGGAAAACGACTACTTCTGCCGCACTCTCACACAATTTTTCAAACCTGAAAATACAGGGTCTGAGGATTGTCAGCTATGGGAAATAAAGGGTGACAACGTGCGTGGAACACGAGACAAAGGCAATGGCGGTTCGTTTGTTTACACTATTCAGTAGGCATGGAAATGATAAAGCCAAGATTACTATTGTTGCTACTCGTTCTTGGAGTTGTAGGCTGTGCGACTCCTAAAGAAAAAGGCGTAAAGATTGGAATGAGCATGAATGAAGTGCAAAACTTAATTGGCCCTCCGACAAGAAAAAGCAATTTCAATTGCCCAAAGAATGGAAGAAACTGTCCAGAGATTTGGCAATACGATGGCCATAACGTTACCTTCACAGATGGTGTTGTTGTAGCAACCCAATAGCACTCGTTCTATCATAGCACTCGGACTATCAGAGATCTCGCAGATGTATTTAGGATTTATGACCTACTTACTCTGCGGGCAACCCAGTTCTGCACAACATAAACAACCAATACTCTGACACTTTTATGAATTCAACGATTCCGTCGTCAGACGACCACTGTTCAATAATTGAGTAAAGTGTTCAACATCGGATGTAATGGCTTTTTTGAGTGGCGTGTGCGCTACGCGCTGTAGCACGCCTTGAATACCAGCATCATCAAAGTCGGCAGGAAATGGCAGCGGATTATTCTGTTCAAACGTAATGTTTGCATCCGGATACAGCTCTTTGACTAAAGCGACAAACTCAGCAACCTCGATAACATCGTTACGCAAATTGAACACGCCTGCCCCCTGATACTCAACCGATGCACTATCAATAAAAATTCGCGCAACATCGTTTGCGTGTTGAACGGTAACTGGGCCATCGAACCGAATATGGAACGGCTTACCCGCGGCGACGGCTAAACAGGCCTTGGCTAAATCGGCTGTCATACCTTGATCGCGACCAGCGCCATAAACCACGTATGGCCTTAACCCGACACTGCCTACTTGCCAATCCTGCCAATAGACTTTGGCCGTATTTTCGTTGGCCATTTTATAAACCCCATACAAATTATTCGGCATAGGTAAGTCGGCATCGGTTAGTGCCCGATCCGGATACAACTCAGGTGCACCCAATACACCCACAGAGCTGGCGTAAGTTAAGCCGCGCACGTTATTGTTTCTGGCGGCTTCGAACACATTAACGGTGCCCACCACATTCACCATCGCACCCATTGTGGGGTCGGCTTTACAAAAGGGAATTTGCAGTCCTGCCAGATGCACAATATGAGTTGGCTTATGCTCGCTGACCAAACTATTCACGGCATTCGCATCAGTGACATCCAACGACTGCCAATGAACACGGGCCAGCTCATCATTGTCCAGTAGTAAACCCGGACGGGTTGTTGACTTATCGTCTGGAATGGACAAATCAGTTGCCACAATGTGCGCGCCGTCGTCCAATAAATTGCGCAACACCCAAGCGCCAATACAGCCCATGCTGCCGGTAATCAGAAATCGTGAAGTCGCAGCTGACATAAAACATAAGCTCCAAGGGGTGGGCAACAAAAGCGAATAATCGCTTACACTACCGTTAGCTCAACCTATCGTCAACAGGACTCTATTTATGTCAGATGTCATTTTGCACCACTACCCGCCTTCGCCTGTGTCGGAAAAAATCCGTGCGGCCATGGGTTTGAAAAACCTGACCTGGACATCGGTTGAACAAAACCGGCTACCAGATCGCCCTGAGTTGTTCGCGATGACAGGCGGCTATCGACGCATTCCCGTCATGCAAATCGGCGCCGATATTTATTGTGATACGCAATGCATTCTTCGTGAACTCGAAGAACGCTTCCCAAGCCCAAGCTTTCACCCCAGCGGCGATGCCGGCTTAAGCTTTGCGCTGTCGCGCTGGACCGACTCGGCATTGTTTGAGTTAGGCGTGCGAGTGGCGTTTGCACCCGTCGCCGATAGCTTGCCACCGGAACTGGTTGCTGACAGAACCAGGCTGTACTTTGGCCCCGATGGCGACATGGCAGCAGAAGCCAAAGACATTCCCCACACACTTAGCCAGTTACGCGCGAAACTCGGCTGGCTTGAGGATCAACTCGCAGTACACGGACCGTACCTGCATGGCGCCAAGGCCAGCATGTCCGATTTACTTGGTTGGTATGTGGTGTGGTTCGTTAAAGGACGCTATGCCGAATCGGCATCTTTGTTGGCAGAATTTCCCAACATACTTGACTGGGCAGCCAAAATGGAAGCCATGGGGCACGGCACAATGCAGTCAATCACTCCGGCAGACGCACTGAAAATCGCCAATGATGCCTCGCCTGTCACGCCAGAAAAGTCAGACGAATTCGACCCTCAAGGACTCAAACCCGGCATGCAGGTTGAGGTTGCCCCCCTGACAAACAGTGGTGAAACAGCCGTTTCGGGCAACGTGCGCTTTCTAGACCGAAATCGAATCGCTCTGACACGTGAAGACCCACGTTGCGGCCAGGTCGTTGTCCACTTCCCACGTGTCGGCTATCGAGTCACAACAGGATAAATAGTCTCGTATTCGGAACTATGCCGAGAATTTGTCAATAAAAGGCACGACGGACACGAATGCTTACCAGTTTGTGGTGGTCAAAACGACGCCAATGCGTTAGTGTTCGCGTGCTTATCTGAGTTGCACTTTCCGCAACCAGAGTCAACGGGTATAACCCACCTCATATTATGACTACACAACCCACCATCGCGTTTAGCGATCTGAATCTCGGTCAGCCTGTTTTGCAGGCACTGGCAGCTGTTGGCTATGAAATGCCATCGCCCATTCAGGCGCAAACTATTCCATTGCTACTCGATGGTTCCGACCTTGTTGGACAGGCACAAACCGGCACAGGCAAAACAGCCGCATTTGCCCTTCCCCTGCTTTCTCGGCTCGATCTTAATAACAAGTCTGTACAAGTATTGGTGCTCACCCCAACCCGCGAACTCGCCATTCAGGTTGCCGAAGCCTTTCAAACCTATGCCAAGGGTTTGAACGGTTTCAAAGTCTTGCCTATTTACGGCGGACAGGATTACCGCACGCAGCTGCGAGCACTGGAACGTGGTGTTCACGTGGTAGTTGGAACACCCGGCCGTGTGATGGATCATATGCGCCGTAAAACACTAAAGTTGGATGGGCTGACCGCACTCGTGCTCGATGAAGCCGATGAAATGTTACGCATGGGTTTTATCGACGACGTTGAATGGATTCTAGAACAAACGCCAAAAGAACGACAGATAGCTCTGTTTTCCGCGACCATGCCGGCGCAGATTCGACGCATCGCTAATCGCTACTTAAAAGAGCCTGAGCATGTCACCGTAAAAAGCACCACCAGTACCGCAAGCACCATCCGACAACGCGTCTGGAATGTCGCGCACCGCCACAAGTTCGATGCGCTGAAACGTATTCTGGAAGCAGAACCGTTCGATGCCATGTTGGTGTTTGTACAAACCAAGACGTCCACCGTTGAAGTTGCGGAGAAATTGCAGTCTGCAGGATTTGCCTGCGCTGCGCTAAATGGCGACATTCCTCAAAATCAGCGCGAACGCACCGTCGACAATCTGAAGAAAGGCAAGCTCGACATTATCGTTGCCACCGATGTTGCTGCACGCGGACTCGATGTAAAGCGCGTAAGCCATGTAATTAACTTCGACATTCCCACCGATGTCGAAGCCTATGTACACCGTATAGGGCGTACTGGTCGTGCGGGGCGTCACGGCGATGCCATCTTGTTTGTAACCCCACGCGAGCGCCGCATGCTGTTCGCCATAGAAAAGCTGACAGGCAAACCCATTGAACCAATGGAAATGCCGAGCAACGAACAAATCAACGAACAACGTATAGCAAAACTGAAAGAGCGTATAAATGAAACGGTCTCACACAAAGACGTTAGCTTTTTCGAAGAGTTGGTTGAGTCGTATCATCAGGAATACAGCGTGCCTCACGCCAGGATTGCCGCGGCACTTGCGCATATGATGCAAGGCGACAAACCCTTCCTGTTCAATGATGCACCGCCACCAAAGCAACGTGTTGATAGAACAAATGATCGTAAAGTTAATCAAGGCCGACCGGACAACAAGCGTACGCAAGCAGCCAATATATCGCGCGACAGTGCGTTTCTAGAAAACGAACTGAATGGCTCGGAAAGACCAGCTGCTGCAAAACGAAAACCGTTACGTCCGTTAGAGAAAGGCATGGAGCGTTTCCGACTCGAAGTTGGCTCAGTAAACGATGTGAAACCGGGTAATATCGTTGGCGCTATCGCCAATGAAGCTGGTATCGACAGCCAGTACATCGGCCAGATCGTGATTGAATCCGATCACAGCATTATCGATTTGCCAGAGGGTATGCCAAAAGAGATTTTCAGCGACTTGAAAAAAACGCGGGTTTGCGGCGTACCTTTACGGTTATCAAAACTGGGCGATAGCCACTCGCGTCGAAACGATGCTGGCAAATCCAACTCAGCAGGCAACGCACCTCGTAAACATGCCGCAAAACCAGGTGGCAAACCGGCACACAAGACTTCAAAGGCCAAAAATAGCGCCGACAAGAAATCACGTGTCAAAAAGCGCGATAAAACTCCACAGAAGCGACCTGCGTAAGACCAGCACTGAGTAATTCGCGTAATACTGTTCTCAACCCAGCGTTGAGAACAGAAACGATGCAAAAGAACTTGGCTGTTGAAGGCAGTTGTTTGTGTGGAAAAGTGAGCTTCACCATCACTGAGCTTAATCGGGATGTGGTGGTCTGTCATTGTAAGCAGTGCCGCAAACAAACAGGCCACATGGTTGCTGCAACCCGTGTCAGTGACGATAAATTATTGGTTACCGGTTCGGATCAGCTTACGTGGTTTGCAGCCAGTGACGATGCAAAACGTGGTTTTTGCCGACACTGTGGCTCGCTGCTTTTCTGGAAAGCCGATAACTCTCCTAATACATCCGTTATGGCGGGCTCTTTGGAAAGCCCGACAGGCCTTGAAACCGCCTGCCACATATACACCAAATATAAAGGTGATTACTACGCCATATCAGATGGGCTTCCCCAGCACGAAGGCACTGATTAGGCGCAGTCGCTCAACAAACTAATCTGTACCGCGAATCCACAACGTAAATCGGTACTGCAAAACAAAGCTGCGATATCTTCCAGCTTTGTTGCAAAAATTCTCATGGCGTATTAATCTGGCTGTGCTTGGTGGAGCAACCCACCCATAACTAGAGGTTATACCGTGAACGACACAGCTACGTGCTTCGTTGAGAAGCCACGCGTGCGTCCCGCTGACGCGCGTTTTTCTTCTGGCCCCTGCCGCAAGCATCCGGGCTGGTCCATTGAGTCACTCTGCACCGATCACCTCGGCTACAGCCACCGCGCAGCAAAGCCAAAAGCGCACCTTAAATCTGCCATCGATCGCTCGGCGTCCCTGCTCGGATTACCCGACGATTGGAAACTGGGTATTGTGCCGGCTTCCGATACGGGTGCATTTGAAATGGCCATGTGGTCATTGCTTGGCTCTCGAAAAGTCGATGCTTTCGTGTGGGAGAGCTTCTCATCCGATTGGGCCAAAGATCTGGCTACACTCGACTTACCTGATCTGATCGTGCATGACGCCGACTACGGCAAACTACCCAACCTTGGCAACGCATCCCCCGATAACGATATTGTGTTCGTGTACAACGGTACCACCAGCGGTGTGCGCGTTCCCAATCTGGATTGGATTGCATCCGACAGGGCAGCTTTGGTCTTATGTGACGCCACATCCGCAGCCTATGCCATGCCAATTGATTACGACAAAGTCGACGTACTAACATGGTCCTGGCAAAAAGTACTCGGTGGCGAAGCGGCACACGGCATGTTGGCGCTCAGCCCTCGCGCAGTTCAACGTTTGGAAAGCCAAACAGCCCCACGTGCGCTACCCAAGATATTTACCCTGACCAAAAACCAGGCGCTTATCGGCGGTATATTCTCCGGCGCCACGATAAACACCCCAAGCATGCTCGCCGTTGCAGATCTGCATTCAGCTTTGGATTGGTCTGAGCGCATCGGTGGCTTAGACGCGCTTCACGCAAGGTCAACGGCAAACTTTGATGCAATGGATAGCTGGGTTGCGCAATCTGACTGGGTCGATTGGCTTGCAGAAGCCAGTGATACCCGATCAAGTACATCCATGTGTTTAAAAATCAGTGCCAAGGCATTCCAACAACTTGAACTGGACGATCAACAAGCCGCTGTAAAACAAATGGTCGGCTGGCTAGCAGACGAAGGTGCGGCGTTTGATATTGCCAACTACCGCAACGCACCTCCAGGTTTTCGTATCTGGGGCGGCGCAACCGTTGAGTCGGAAGACATAACCGCATTAACCGCCTGGCTAGACTGGGCCTATAAACGATTCGAAACCACCGTATTAAACAAAGAGGTGCAACATGGCTAAGCCACGCGTTCTAATTTCTGATTCTATGTCTTCTCTTGCGCTCAATGTTTTCGAAGAACGTGGCGTTGAGGTGGTTCAATCATCCAAGCTGTCTGTCGAAGAACTGCTTGATACTATCGGGGATTTCGATGGGCTTGCAATACGCTCGGCAACGAAAGTTACGCCTGAATTATTGGAAAAAGCCAAGCGGCTGAAAGTTGTTGGTCGTGCCGGTATCGGCGTTGATAACGTCAATGTACCCGCTTGTACTGCTCAGGGTGTTGTGGTTATGAACACACCATTTGGCAACGCGATTACCACCGCCGAACACGCAATGGCCATGATGCTCTCATTGGCACGACACATCCCGCAAGCCAATCAATCGACGCAGGAAGGTAAATGGGAAAAATCCAAGTTTATGGGTGTAGAACTCACCGGCAAGCGCTTAGGACTCATTGGCGCTGGCAACATCGGCTCAATTGTCGCCAGTAAGGCACTGGGTTACGGCTTACATGTGTCTGCTTACGATCCTTTTCTAACGGAAGAGCGCGCTGACACGCTTGGCGTGACCAAAGTCGATTTGGATACCCTGCTGGACACCTGTGACATTATTACTTTGCACGTACCTAAAACACCCGACACCAGCAACATCATTGATGCAACTGCATTGAACAAAATGAGAAAAGGCAGCATGCTGATTAACTGTGCTCGTGGTGGTTTGGTCGATGAAGCCGCGCTACGCGTTGCGCTGGAATCTGGACACTTGCGTGGAGCCGCGTTGGATGTTTATGCAGAAGAACCGGCGAAAGAGAATATTCTTTTCGGATTGCCAAACGTTATTTGTACACCTCACTTGGGCGCATCGACATCAGAAGCTCAGGAAAAAGTAGCCGTGCAAGTAGCTGAGCAGATGAGCAGTTATCTGTTAACGGGCGCTATTACTAACGCATTAAACGCACCGAACCTCTCGGCAGAGGAAGCGCGACAATTAAAGCCCTATATAAAATTGTCTGAGCAGCTTGGTTCATTCGTTGGACAACTAACCAATGACCCCATCAAAAAGCTCACCATCACCTACGCAGGTGACGTTGCTGCTTTTAACACCGACCCACTAACAACGGAAGTGCTTAAATCCTTGCTGGGACATCACAGCGCAACGGTTAACTCGGTAAACGCCCGTGAAGTCGCGCGTGAACGTAATATCACCGTTGTCGATGCAAAAAACGATGGGAAGGATGAGTATCAGTGTCGTATTACGGTAGACGTTGAAACTGAGAAGATGCAACGTGCGATTGCTGGCACATTAATCGGCAACACACCTCGTGTTATCGATGTAAAAGGTATATCGCTTGAATCGGAGCTCGGTGAGCATATGCTGTACGTGACCAACGATGATACACCGGGTGTTATTGGCGCAATCGGCACAACCGCCGGTAATCGCGACATCAATATCGCAAACTTGCATTTAGGCCGTCGTAAAGACAAGCCTAGTGCCATTGCATTACTGGAGGTTGATGCCGAAGTGAGCGCGGAAGATCTGGAAGCCATGCGCAACATTCCAAGCATAAACGACGTGCAATATTTGTATTTTCCTGGCTCGATAGATTAAGAGCCTATTAAGCGTAGCCGGGACGTTCGAGCCCGGCTACAATACTTCAGCAGAAATTCGGTTGCCCTACCCAGTTATTCGTAATAACAAGCTGGTTTTATTGCATTACTTTAAAACAAACCACTATGCAAATCGATGCCGAGAATTGTGTTGCATCATAGCCGCCCCTTTATGACCGATCATTAGTGTTGGCGCGTTGGTATTTGCCGATGTTATCGACGGCATAACGGATGCATCGATAACTCTAAGTCCGTCTACCCCTCTAACCCTTAACTCAGGATCGACAACCGCACGTTCGTCACTACCCATACGACATGTACCGACCGGATGAAAAACCGTTCCTCCACCTTGTCGTATTGACTCCAAAATTTGCTCATCGGTTTGCTTATCCATTCCGGGGACCATCTCTGTATCCCATAACGCTTTAAATGAAGGCTGGTCATGTATCTGGCGTAGAATCCTGATGGCCTCGACCATGACATCCCTGTCGAGCTGGGTTGATAAATAGTTAGGTGAGATTAGCGGTTGCTGATACACATCGCTGGATTGAATTGCAACCGAGCCCCTACTTTGCGGTCGGCATTGCCAAACCGATGATGTAAACCCTGAGTATTTATGCAAGGGCAATCCGGGTTTATCAACTGACAGTGGCATCACATTAAACTGTATATCAGGGCGATTATTGATTGCATGGCGAGTACACGCAGCGCCTCCCACTTGACCTGCACCCACTGTTAACGGACCCTTACCCGCCAGTATCCAATCAAGCCCCATTTTGGCAAGCTTTAATGGATGTCGAACATCGTCATTAAGCGATAACTTTTCTTTGAGCTTAACGACCATTCGCATTTGATAGTGATCTTGCAGGTTCTCACCCACTTCTGGCGAATCAACGACGACATCAATTCCGTACCTTTTGAGTAAATGTGCCGGGCCTATCCCTGATAGTTGCAACACTTGAGGCGATTGTATTGCTCCGGCAGAAAGAATCACTTCATTGGTTGCGCGAGCACTCATCCGCTCACCGTTCGCTAACCACTCAACACCCACCGCTCTACCTTGATCAATTATTATTCTACTGACATGCGCGCCGGTTTTAAGCGTAAAGTTAGAACGATGTAATACAGGCTTTAAAAACGCCGTTGCGGCGCTCGCTCTAAAGCGTTTACCAATAGAGAGTTGATATGCTCCTACACCAAACGTAGTGTCTGCATTAAAATCCGGGTTGAAGGGTAGGCCATATTCCTGAGCTGCCGCCAACCATACCGCACAGGCAGGATTCTGATTTCGTAAATCTGAAACGTGCAACTCACCCTGCGTTCCACGATAGTCACTCTCACCGCCTGCGTAGCATTCCAGCTCTTTAAAATGAGGTAATACGTCGTTAAACGACCATTGATCTGCGCCTTGTACTGCCCAATCGTTGTAGTCATCGTGTTGACCACGTATGAAAATGAGTCCGTTGATGGAACTTGACCCGCCAACAACCCGACCACGCGGCCAGGCAATACCTCGGAACCCATCACCTTCAGAAGGCTCAGTACCGAATGCACGCGAAAATCGTGAATCGTAGATTGATCTGAAATACCCAATGGGCAGTTTTAGCCACAGGTTGTTATCGTTGCGCCCGGATTCAAGTACCAGTACTCGGGAGTCTTTATCAGCCGACAGGCGATTGGCTACCACTGAACCGGCCGAACCAGATCCAATGATGATGTAATCGTATTCAAGTTCCAATGCAATACCCTAAAAGAGAGAGAGCAATCTGATCTACATGCGTTTAAGAATCTGAGTGCTGGCCATTCAATAGTAAACTCATTGCTTTAAACAGAGAAAAATCTGGAAACAGATTAACCGATAACAAGCTCGTTTAGCATTCGCTCTAATGGCGGCACCACCAAACCAACGCCATCAATGAGATCGATATGTCCATCCTCTATACTCATGACATCACCACACAACTGAGTGCGCAGACTGTTTTCATTAACATCCATTTCACACACTGCTTCATCACCAAGCGCTGCAGTGAGCGACAAAGCTGCCATTTGTCCTAAAGCGCTACCCATAAAGTGAGGCCAGAGCATCGTACCCGCTGGTAACTGATCAGCCAGGTCCAAGGTGCCCGTTACACCACCCCACTTCGCAACATCCGGTTGCAATACCTGCATCCCCACGTTGGCCATGGCGACAAAGTTTTCAATCCCGTAGATGTTTTCGCCGCCTGCCAATTTAATTGATGTGCTGCGCGCCAGTGTTTCCCAATCTTGCAGATTCGCGTTTGCAGGTAGCGACTCTTCGGCGAATAGCAGGTTAAATTTCTCCAGTGATTGAAGCGATGTTGTGGCACGTTCCAGCCCCCACATCTGGTTACTGTCAACCATCATATGAGTACCAGCTGGTGCCAACGAGCAGGCTCGTTCCACTAACACACGATCGCTGTCATTAAGAAATCCGATTTTGACTTTAAAATATGCCTGACCAAGCTTAGCGTGATGAGGAATGAGACGAGCCAGATCGTTGGTGTTAATCGAGCTTGCGTACACTTTCGCGTTGTTTACCAGCAATCCCATAAAATTTGCGAACGATACATTAGCTTTGCGTAGGGCCAAATCCCATAGAGCGGTATCCACTCCGGCTAGGATGTGCTCAAACACTTGGCATTGTCCGATATGAAGAAAATATATAGCCAACTGCTTACGTAAATAGTGTTCAACTTCCCTCGGTTCGACAAAGGAGAAATCCAACAGCTTTGGCGCTATCACGTCTTCAACAATATGCGCCTTATGAATATTGGCACGTGGCGGAAAATTTGCCCAAATCTCTCCCCATCCAAAACAACCATCTGTATCGGTCACTCGAACTAACAACGCCGGGCGTTTCGGCATACCGCCCAGAGCCATATCTGGTGATACGCCACCGTCCACTTGAATGGGGTACAGCTCTATGCGAGCAATGGTGATGTTGTTGTTAAATTCCATGGCGATACGAGCGGATGCTACCAGGCAATGTATGCCGAATGTTCACTGGTATAGAAATTAGCAGCGGTAGGGCCAACCGAGTAAGCACCAACACCGGAATTCTTTATACCGCCAAATGGCATATTGTTGTCCGGCACTGTGCCATGATTTACATGCAGCATGCCATTATCACTTTCTTGTAAAAAACGCTGAATAAGATCGTTGCGATTAGAGAATAATGCAGAAGTTAAACCAAACTCCGTGTCGTTTAGCCAGTGCATTGCCTGATCAAAGTATTTATATTCAATCACAGATAATACCGGACCAAAAATCTCATGCTGCCCTGCGGTGCTTTTATGTTCCACGTTCGCCAATATCGTGGGTTTGAAAAAATAGCCACCTTGTTCACCAGCGTTATCCGGCGCAACCCCACCGGCAATGGCAACCGCGCCATCGGCTATCGCATTCGCAGTATTGCTACACACACCTTGCCAATGAGGCAGGTTACACAGTGGCCCCATTTGCGAGTGCCGGTCTGTACCCGGACCTAACCGTAGTTTGTTTGCATGCTCAGCAAACAGAGATTGGGTTTCGGCAGCTAAATCCTTATGCACAAGCACACGGCTGATAGCGGTACAACGTTGACCACTGGTTTGCATTGCCGCGCCAAAGATCTGCGCAACCGCTGCGGGCAAATCATTAGAGTCGTTCAGTATGGCTGCATTTTTACCACCAAGTTCAAGTTGCACCGGAATTAAATTTTGTGCCGCCGCTGCGTACACCAAGCGGCCTGTATCAACAGAACCCGTAAAGCTGACTCCATGAACATCTCCCGTTGCCACGATGTTGCTGGCAACCCGCCCAGAGACCATGGCAATTTGCACAAGATTCTCCGGGAAGAATTGTTGAGCGATTTCCGCAATCAAATAGGATGCCGCAGGGGTAAATTGCGAGGGCTTGAGTACCACCGCATTGCCGAAGGCAACAGCTGGGCAGATTTTTCTTAACGGCGTCATTGCCGGGAAATTCCAAGGCGAGATGCAAAAGATCACACCACGAGGTCGCCGCAGTATCTGGTTGGAAAAATCCGGCCGACCTGTACCAATCGGTGAGCTCGCCATGCGAGCGGCTTCGCCGACCATAAAACGCCCCTCAGCACAACCCTTTAAGGTTTCGCCTCTGGCTTCGGCGAGTAACTTCCCCTGTTCAAGCGTTATCGATTCTGCAATTTCGTCAGCGCTTGCCACAATCGCATCGAGAAATTGATTTAACTGCTCACCACGTTCAAGGCCAGGAACTTTACGCCACTGAGCCTGAGCGATATTGGCTTGTTCGATGATAGTTGCAACTTCAGATTCGTCCGGAATGCCATAACAACCAATAGCCTCTGACGGTTGCGCCGGATTATGCGTTTGATAGGTGTCGATACCTGCACCGAATTGATAACGGAAAGTCATTTTTATTTATTTCCTTTTGACCTTTTCACGACTGCAGCTCAGGATTTGCGTTTCATCACGTCGCGACAGGCTGAGGCTATTGCCGTACTGTCCAAGCCGAATTTTTTTAATAAGTAAGGCGTGGTGCCACCCTCACAGAATTGGTCTTGCACGCCCACACGCTTAAACGGCAATCCTATTCCAGCATCAGTAAGTACTTCAGCCACCGCTGAACCCAGTCCGCCGATGATGTTATGGTTTTCTGCTGTGACCATCGCACCAGTCGCACTGGCGCTTTGTAAAATCAATTCTTTATCGATTGGCTTAATGGTATGCATATCGATCACTTCTGCATCGATACCTTCTTTCGTTAAAATCTCGGCAGCATCCAAGGCTTCCACCACTTCCAGGCCAGCCGCAACAATAGTCAGGTCGGTACCGTTACGCTGCACCTTACCTTTTCCATAGTCCAGTGGAAGCTGCACAATAGGGTCGTCGGTGATTTTTTCGGGTCGCTTCATTCGCAGATAAACGGGCCCGTCATGCTGCAAGGCCAATTGCACAGCGGCCGCATGATATTGGGGACCTGAAGATTCAAACACCATCATATTCGGCACGCTGCGCATCATCGCAACATCCTCAATGGCTTGATGTGACACACCAAGTAAAGTTGCGACCCCAGGCAGGAACCCAACAATTTTAACCGGAAGGTTGGGATAAGCCGCCTGCATGGTTATCTGATCGAAACAGCGTTTTGTTACGAACGCACAAAAGCTATGGACGAAAGGAATTTCACCGGAGCGCGCCATCCCACCGGCAATGCCGATCATGTTGGCTTCCGCAATGCCAACATTATGAAAACGTTCAGGCAGTTCGTCACGAAAACGATCGGTTTCAGTTGGAGGTGAAAGATCCGCTGTTAAACAGACTACACGCTCATCGTTCAGCGCAGCCTCTACCAGCGCATCACCGTAGGATCTGGGCAGTGGCTTAAACGAGCGATTGATAAAATCAGCCGCTTCAAGTTTTGATAATGTGTCACTCATGATGCCAGCTTCGCCTCAAGTTCTGCCCGCGCGCTATCAGCAACTTCCTTAGGAAAGCGCAATTGGTGAAACATTAAGCCTTCAAGCGATGTGACACCCTTGCCCATTAATGTATTGGCTTTAATAAAACTGGGTTGACCTTTTACCTCACGCGCCTCTGCTAAAGCATCTAACAACGCACCTATATCGTTACCATCAACATCCTGAACATGAAAACCGAAGCTTTGCATTTTGTCGTTCAATGGCTCTAACGACATCACCAAATCCATCGGCCCTTCAGATTGCACAAAATTATAATCCACGATCAAACAAAGATTATCTAGCCCCTTGGCACCTGCAAGCATGGCCGCTTCCCAAATCTGACCTTCCTGCATTTCACCATCGCCGAGTATGACGTAATAGCGTGAAGTTCTGCCTTGTCGCTTTGCAGCCATCGCGCAACCCAATGCAACAGAGAGCCCTTGTCCAAGCGACCCGCAAGTGGCTTCGACAAATGGCCCCATGCGTTCGCATGAATTAATTTCCAGTGCCGACCCATCCTGCACATAAGTGGACAACAGATTAGTATCGAAAAAACCACGCTCGCCGAGCGTTGCATAGAAAATCGCCGTGTTATGCGCGGTGGTCAGAAATATGCGGTCGCGATCTGCCCACGTCGGGTTTGCCGGGTCCATATTGGCTTCGGCAAAATAAAGCGCGGTGAAAATATCCGCAGCACCCAACCCTTGCTGCACGTACCCCTGTCCAGATGGCGCTACCATATTGACCACGTGTAAACGCAGTTTCGTGGCGATCTGTTGATACGCTTTAAGATTGTGATTTTCTGGCGACGACATGTAAGCCTCTGGCGGAAATCGGCAAAATTTGCATAAACTTCTAGAACACTATACCTTATTGGTTCAATTTGAGAAATTCAGAGCATGAATCTTCAATCCATCAAAAGGCAGGCTGTGCCTTTGCATGCAGAAGTAGCCGAAGTGGTTCGGCACCAGATAATGTCCGGAGAGCTTGCCTCCGGTACAAAATTACCTGCCCTCCGTGAACTCAGCGAACGACTGGGCGTTGCTCGCATGACAGTTGTTCAGGCAATGAACACACTCGAAGATGAGGGCTTGATTGAAAAACATTCCGGACGTGGAACCTTCGTAAAAGAGGTAGCGATACCACGTCGACACACGTTACAGATGAAAGCCGAGATGTCCCAGCTGCACTCCATGGTCGCTCAACTGGAAGTGTCGGCGTTTGATGGTGAAACCAGTGTGGACACCTCCGATGGCGACATAGATTTTCGCCTTATGCGGCGCATGCATGCCAGAGACGGCAATCCGTTTTGTCAGGTTGATATTCGTTTAGACAATGCCGTATTCGAGCAAGCTCCGGACCGGTTCTGTAAAGAGATAGTGGTAACTGTGCTCAAAGAGATCGGTGTGGCTGTCGCATCAGCACGCCAGAAAATAACGATTTCCTATGCCGACTTCGAGCTTGCTCAGGCATTAGAGATCAAGGTGAATTCGCCTGTTTTCCGTGTATTTCGCGAATTCTTTGACGCAGACGGCCAGCTAATTTATTCAGCGAAGCTGATCTACCCCGGCGATCAACTGGAAATGGAAATTGAATTTGCCGTCGATCAGGCGGATAAGGCTTGACAATGGCACAGAGCATCAGCAAAGATACAAACATCTAGAACTTTCACAGTTCTCGTCCCCGCGCTCTTTCAAGTGGACGGGTTCAGATACTAGTCGTGCAAAACTTAAATCAAATCGCACAGCAAAAGCTTGGAGGGTTTACATGAAAAAATTTACGCGTATTGCCGTAGCAGCTATGGTCGCCATGGGGCTAAGCGCAACCGCTGCTTATGCGGAATATCCGGAGAAGCCCATAACGGTTGTGGTTTCATTCGCAGCGGGAGGAAATGCAGACATCGTGCAACGGCTGCAGGCTGAAGAAATAAGTAATCAGCTTGGCGTACCCGTCAACGTTATCAACAAACCAGGTGGAGCGCATATTCCGGCAACCATGAGCGTATTGGAAGCACCCGCCGATGGCTACACCATATTCAACTGGTCACCACCTAGCTTCATGGTTGTGCCATTAACGCGTGATGTTCCGTACGAGCCCCTGAAAGATTTCGTACCTTTGTTTGCCAGTATTTCTGCATCGAACGCGTTGTACGTGCGCAGTGACAGCCCTTACACAACGTTCGAAGAATTTCTCGAGGGAGCCAAAGCCAACAAATTAACCATGGGGGTTAATAACCTGGGTGCGCCGCCCAATCTATCTGCGGTTCAGATGGCGAATGAGTTCGGATTAGAATTCAAAACCATTGCGCTTAAAACCGTTCCTGCAACCATGGCAGGTTTAATTGGTGGTCAGGTTGATGTTGCTGTTGGGCAGGTTGCATCTATTTATGCTTACAAAGACGAAGTACGTCCTTTAATTATTCTGGACAATAACCGCCGCGCATTTTTTGAAAAAGACTTACCTGGCGTTCGAACTGTAGGTGAAGCCTTTCCAGGCAAAGAAGCAGGCGTTTGGGTTCATGGTGGCTTGGCGGTAAAAGCTGGCACACCGCAACCGATAATCGACAAGCTTCTGGCTGCATCCGAAGTGCTTGGCACAGATGAATTTCAGGCCAAGCTGCCAAAGAGTGTTGGTTACCATTGGGTACATGGTCCAGAGGGGGTTGGCGCACTTATTCAGGAAGGTGTAGATCTGTACTCACCTATTCTTGATGGGCTTGGTCTACTGCATAAGAAGTAAGTTTTACGCCCAGCGGCATCAGTGGCCTTTTCGCCCTGATGCCGCAACATTCTTAACTCAATCATTATCCGGATATGACAAAGACATGCTGACACAGCGAGTCTCAAACATCCTTTTTGCCATACTGATTATTGTTGCCTCTATCTGGTTCGCGATTGAGGCACAAGGTTTCAAAGCCGCCGGGCTGTTGGCAAGTTCTGGTCTACCTTCGAAATTTTTTCCACAGTTGACCCTCGGCTTTATGGTTGTTTGCGCGGTCATCGTTGCTGTTTTATACAGCTTGAAGAAAATCGACGGTAGCGACAAGTCCGATACTGTCTATAAAAACGCAGCCGAGGCTAGACAAGGTTTAGCGGTATTAGCGGTTGCTGTGGCGAGCTATTTCACTTGGTCGACATTTGGTTTTGTCACCATGGCGGTACTCATGGGGCCAGTGTGTCTTGCTGCTATGGGTATTCGATCTATCAAGATTTATATAACGGTGATTCTGTTAACCGCTTTTATATATGCAATATTTACTCAACTGCTGAACATTCGGCTTGTTTAGACGCAAATGTTAGCCAACACCGATGCGCTGCTGCTGGCGGTAACTCAATTAAGCCAACCCATCACGCTACTGCTGCTCGTGGTGGGTATTGTTATCGGACTCATTATCGGGATACTGCCCGGGCTTGGGCCGCCCATAGCCATCGCGCTGGCTTTACCGTTTACGTTTTATCTGGAGCCGGTGCCTTCAATCATCTTACTGCTGGGTATCTACTCAGCGGCAATCTATGGCGGATCAATATCGGCCATTGCGGTTGGCATACCCGGCACGGGTGCAGCCATTGCGACTGTTCAGGATGGTCACAAAATGTTCAGTGCGGGTCGTGGCGGTGAAGCACTTGGTTTTTCACTCACTGGCTCCATTTTTGGTGGTTTAGTCAGCGTGGTTTGTCTGGCTTTTATCGCCCCGTTGTTGGCAGAATTTGCAGTCAGATTCGGCCCTCGCGAAAATCTGGCGATCAGCGTGTTCGGATTAATGGTTGTGGTTCGAGTCGCCGGCCAGAGTTTATCCAAAGGTCTGTTGATGGGCGCCTTGGGCTTGTTTCTTACCACATGGGGACTCGATGAACTCAATGGTACTGAACGCTATACATTTGGCAGCTACCACCTCTATGAGGGATTACCACTTGTACCCTTCTTAGTTGGGCTGTTCGCCATGTCTGAGGTGTTCATTAGCGCCGAACGAGCGCATCATAAAATAAATTTTAACCAGTCAAGTTTAAAAGTACAACTCCCCGGCTGGCGCACGTTGGTGAAGCTGAAGGATGTGCTGATACGCTCATCGTTAATCGGCACTGTTATCGGCATCATCCCCGGAGAAGGTGCAGCTGTAGGGGCGTTCTTCGCCTACTCTGAAGCCAAGCGACGTTCGAAAAATCCAGAAACGTTTGGCACTGGCGTAGCGGAAGGGATTGTTGCACCTGAAACCGCAAACAATGCAACCGTTGGCGGAGCACTTGTTCCAACGTTGACGCTGGGTGTACCAGGTAGCCCGGCAGCTGCGGTGCTATTAGGCGCATTAATCATTCAAGGTTTGTCACCCGGTACGCAACTCTTTGTAGAACACCCTGATTTAATGTATGCCATTTTTATCGGTTTGTTCGCCATCAATATACTGATGATTTTCATCGGGCTATTAGCCATTCGATTCGCCGCCCGACTTATCATGGTACCCACCGCCGTTATCGTTCCCACCGTTATGCTGCTGAGCTTTGTGGGTGTTTATTCAGTGTCAAATAGTTTTTTTAACGTAGGCGTTATGTTGGGTGCTGGCATCCTTGG
This sequence comes from uncultured Granulosicoccaceae bacterium, assembly GCA_937922945.1. GTDB lineage: Bacteria > Pseudomonadota > Gammaproteobacteria > Granulosicoccales > Granulosicoccaceae > Granulosicoccus. The sequence continues at coordinate 31,304 of CAKZUP010000147.1, read as the reverse complement.
CTATGTTGTGCGTAAGCTGGGGTACTCCATTGCCCCGCTTTCAATCGGGTTCGTATTAGGCCCCATTCTGGAAAACTCGTTGCGTCAATCGCTCACGCTTGCCGATGGTAGCGTTCAGGAATTCTTCAACACACCCATTGGCTTGAGTATTTATGCAGCACTTGCGTTAACGATTCTCTGGGGGCCGGTTGTAGGCAGGTTCAAAAAGGATAAATCATGAGTACACAACCCAACATACTGATTATCTATCCCGATCAGATGCGTTATGACGCAATGGGTTGTGCGGGTAACAATGTCATAAAAACACCGCACATAGACAAACTCGCCAGTGAGGGGGTGCAATTCTCAGAAGCGTATACCTCCTATCCTATTTGCTGCCCATTCCGGGCATCGATGCTTACCGGTAAATACGCTCAATCTCATGGCATGACCCAAAACCATTTCCCGCTGCGTGGAGACCAGACATTTTTGGCGCAATGTTTAAAGGATGCGGGTTATCGTACCGGCTATGTTGGCAAGTGGCATCTTGAAGGCGGGCCAAAACCTGGTTTTGTACCACCTGACAGGCGTTTTGGTTTTGAACATTTTGTCGGGTTTAACCGCGGCCATGATTATAAGTCGTCCATCTATTTCGACGACGAAGGTCAAGCCTACCACTCGGCTCGGTATGAACCCGATTATCAAACCGACCAGTTTCTGGAATTTATCGACATGGCCGCAACCGCGAAGGATGGTAAACCCTTCTTTGGTTATGTGAGCTATGGGCCTCCACACTTCCCGATGGATATGCCGGATTTTTTACGAACCATCTATTCACCAGATGAAGTGCCGCTGCCACCGGGTGTACCAAACCCGGAACTGCAGCGAGCGGTACAAAAACATCGCAACGAAGTGCTGTGCAAAGGTGACCCACGATCTGGCCATAAAAGTCATGCGGCACATGAAACAAAACCAAAAGGCGAACCTGAAACCGAGGCGGAGATTCGTGAGTTTATTGCCGAATACTACGGCATGATTCATAACATCGATTGGAATCTGGGCCGGATATTAAATCAGCTCGACCGACTGCAAATAACAGACAATACGATGGTGATATTTCTGAGTGATCATGGCGATATGTTTGGCCAGCACGGTTCATTTTGCGGCATAAAATGCCACGCTGAACGCGCCGCAATGCATGTGCCGTTAATTGTGCGATATCCAGAACGATTCACACCTCAAAGAACTGACGCCATGGTCGACGTTGGCGTAGACATGATGCCAACGCTACTCGATTTATGCGGAATTAGCGCACCTGAAGAGATGCAAGGGCAAAGCTACCTTGATGTACTAGATGGTAAGTCCACGGATGCACGCAACGCCATTATGTATCAGGTGTTTACACAAACGGGCGGAAATCCCGGAGAATTTGCACCTTTCGCACAACGCGGCATTCGTACCAAAGACTGGCTCTATGTACGCCATAAGAATGAACGCGTCACGCTATACAACGAACGCGATGACTACCACGAACAAATAAATCTTGTTAACGACCCTGCTCATACAGAACTAATGGATGAATTCGATGCTCGCATTGCCGCGCATATGCAGGCCACCGGCGACGATTGGGACATGGCAGCAGACTTCCCACCACCTGATTTTTTAACTCACGAAGAAGCCAAGGTGCATTTGGAAAACGAATTGCTACCCAACGCCATACACGTTCCGTAAAACCAAGACAAAATAATGCTGCTTAATACTGACATTAAGATCGATAAAGCACCCTTCGATCATATTAGCTTTGATCTGTGCTCGCGTCGCAAAGACGTTATGCTAATGAGTGCCGATTTAAGTAAATACACGCAAATTGTGCGCGTTAAAAAAGAGCTGTCCGACCAGCACCTCGATGTCGGCATGGCCGAACAAAATTTGATCTCTGTTGCAGCAGGTGTTTCCAAAGCCGGTTACGTGCCCATTGCAACCACTTTTGCCTGCTATGCAACTCGGCGAGCCTATGACCAAATGATGATCTGCATGGGCACCGGCCCAAATACCAGTATTGTTATTGGTTTTACGCCTGGCATTGCGAACCCGGCTCGCATTCATCATCAGGCGGCTGAAGACCTCGGAATGATTCGAGCGATTCCAGACGCTACGGTAATAGACCCGATGGATGTAACTGATTTTAAACAAGCCCTCGATGCTGCTGTTGACATTCCAGGCCTTGTTTATATGCGCGGCCACCGTGGGGACACACCGATACTGTTAAACGGGCAGAACTTTAAATTTGAACTTGGTAAAACCTATCCACTTCGCGAAGGTAAAGGTGTTGGCATTGTTGCCACAGGACACGGCACGCAATGGGCGTTGGAAGCATCGGTGCTACTGCAATCGCGCGGGGTCGATCACTCGTTGCTACATGTTCCAACAATTAAACCGGTTAACGAAACAGAAATATCGGACTACTGTTTCGCGCATGATGAAATCGTGACGATTGAAAACCACAATATCGTGACGGGTCTCGGCAGTCTGATAACCGAAATAATATCCAATACCGGTCGTGGTCCACGTGTTACCCGACTCGGCATTCCCGACATATGGGCACCTGGTGGAACCTTAGCTTACATTCGTTCGCAATTGGCGCTGGACGCTCCGGCACTGGCTGAAAAAATCGAGGCTATTAGCAATGGAGAATAACGCAGCCGTCCGCATCAGCGAATTGGAACTGATGGCGATAAAAATTCGTCGTAACGTGTTGGATATCTGCATGCAGCGTGGTGGCTATGCCGGACAAGGCGTGGCACTGGCAGATATTGCAGCGTGCTTGTATTTCGATGAAATGCGCACCGACAACAACAACTGGTATCACGACCGATTTGTATTATCTAACGGGCACGACGCCATCATGACCTACGGTGCACTGGCAGAACAGGGTTCCTACAGCATGGAAGACCTGCGAACGTATAATGCCGACGGTACCAAGATTGATCAAAGCCCCATTGAAGGTCAACTGGGTTTCGAAATTACCGCAGGTTCACTTGGGCAAGGCCCTTCGCAGGCCGCAGGCATTGCGTATGCTGAACGTTTAAAAGGTTCGGACAAACGCATTTATTGCTTATTTTCAGATGGCGAGCTGCAGGAAGGTAATGTGTGGGAAGCCGCGATGTTTGCCGGACACCAGAAACTCTCGAACCTTGTGTACATAATAGACAACAACGATCTTCAGGCAACGGGTGCGACCAAAGATGTATTGGGTGTGGAACCGGTACCCGAAAAGTTTGAAGCCTTTGGCTTTGCAGCAAAGCGTATAAACGGTAATAGTGTCAAAGAAATTCTTGCAGCCTTTCGAGAAGCCAGAAACACCACTGACAAACCATTCGTGATGGTTTGCGACACATCACTGTTTGCTGGTGTAGATTGCTTGCAGGCAGAGCTACCCAATGCACATTACGTTGCTAAGGCGAGTGCCGATTGGCAAGCCGGGCTGAAAGAGCTCGAACACAAACTCAACATCCACGCATTAAACTGATGGTGAAGAATACAGCTACACAGTACGATGTTGCCATTGTCGGTGCAGGCTTTGCCGGTCTTTATCTGCTACACCGTTGCCGGCAACTCGGTTTACGCGCACGAGTTTGGGAAAAAGGTGCAGGCGTTGGCGGCGTGTGGTACTGGAATCGCTACCCGGGCGCTCGCTGTGATGTTGAAAGCATGCAGTATTGCTATCAATTCGATGCTGAACTACAACAGGAATGGAATTGGTCGGAACGCTATTCTGCCCAGCCAGAAATACTGCGATACGCACAACACGTTGCACAACGATTTAATTTGCTTGACGGCATTGATTTTGAACACACGGTAAAACATGCAAGATTTGATTCTGAACAATCTATATGGACACTAACAGGCGAAAATGGCGAATCACTGACGGCGCGTTACTGCGTTATGGCAACCGGGTGTTTATCCAAACCGAACTGGCCCGCAATTGAAGGTTATGACGATTTTTCCGGCCCGGTGTATCACACCGCATTATGGCCACATGAAGGTGTAGATTTTAAAGGCAAACGCGTTGCGGTAATTGGTACAGGTTCATCGGGTATACAGTCAATACCGCATATAGCGGTTGACGCAGAAGCATTAACTATTTTCCAGCGTACCCCCAACTATTCAGTACCTGCACAGAACGGCCCACTCGACCCCACACAAGCCGCAACCATTAAAGCCAACTATCAAGCGCTACGCGACTCTGCAAGTCAGAAACACAATGCAATAGACGGGATTTACTCAACCGAATCAGCACTAAGGGTCAGTAGTGAAGAGCGCTCGGCAGAGTATGAGAAACGCTGGAATCATGGCGGCTTAACTTTCCTTGGCGCCTATGGCGATATCTTACGCGACAAGAAGGCCAATGATACGGCAGTTGAATTCGTACACGAAAAAATTAATTCTATAGTGAACGATAAAATGGTAGCAAAACTACTCATGCCAACCAATATCATTGGTGGTAAACGAATGTGCGTAGACACAGACTATTACGCAACTTTCAATCGCGACAATGTGACGCTGATCGACCTAAACTCACAACCGATTGTTCGCTTATATTCACACGGATTAGAAACAGCTATCACAGAATATCTTGTCGACATAATAGTCATAGCCACAGGCTTTGATGCGATGACGGGTGCATTAAATCAAATGGACATTCGAGGACGCAGCGGCATTGCGCTGAATGAAAAGTGGCAGCATGGGCCGAGCAGCTATCTCGGCCTGGCAATGCACGACTACCCTAACCTTTTCACGGTAACAGGTCCTGGCAGCCCATCCGTTTTAACCAATATGCTTCCTTCTATTGAGCATCATGTCGAATGGATTACAAACTGTATCGCGAACATGAAAGCAAACGAACATACGATCATTGAAGCTGAAGCAAGCGCAGAACAGGCTTGGTGGGAACATGTACAGGAAGTTGCAAGCGTCGGCCTTAAACAAACGACCAATAGCTGGTACACAGGCGCGAATATAAAAGGTAAACCGAACGTTTTTATGCCATACAACGGTGGCTTTCCACAGTACTGTAAAAAGTGCGAAGACGTGGTAAAAAAGGACTATGAAGGTTTTGTGAAAACGTAGTGAAACGCGAAGAGCCCAAACCGAAAACATGCTGTCCACCGAGAACCCACGCCACGCTCGTCGCGCCATCACGAATAGCCATCACAAAACGGAGCACCGCAACGTTCGAGCTTTGCAGTATCCCGGGTGGAACGGCTTTAGTTGGTACTGATCATCCGTTTATACCCATCGATGAAGAAAGCCCTGGTCGACATAAAGAAATGCAACCGTTTCGAATGATGCAAACGACCGTGACCAATGCGATGTTCAAAGCATTTATTGCCGATACTGGTTATATAACCGATGCTCAACGCTATGGCTGGTCGTTTGTATTTTATCAGCAGCTCGGGCCCAACCAGCCACCATTACAAACAACCATGGGCTCAGAATGGTGGTGCAAAGTAGACGGTGCTTGCTGGAACCAAATTAACGGACCCGACACGGCAGAGCCCGTACAAGATGATCACCCCGTTGTGCATGTGTCATGGAATGATGCAAAAGCATTCGCAGACTGGGCCGGTGGGCGCTTGCCGACTGAATCCGAATGGGAACACGCAGCACGCGGTGGACTTGGAGATGTTGCGTTCCCTTGGGGAAACCAGGAGCCGGATGATCTCAATTTTCAACCGTGCAATATCTGGCAAGGCAGTTTTCCGACAACGAACGCCTGTACTGATGGATATGCAGCCACAGCACCGGCCAAATCGTTCAGCCCAAACCCATATGGCCTTTACAACATGTGCGGTAATGTCTGGGAATGGACATCGGGCAGATTCAGGCTAAACGGTCGCTCGGCTGAATCCAAGCAGCACGCAAAGCACTTCAAGGGTACAAAAATACTCAAAGGTGGCTCGTATCTATGCCATAAAAGCTACTGCTTTCGGTATCGAATTGCCGCTCGCACCGGCTCGACTCCAGACTCTACAACCACCCATCAGGGATTCAGGCTGGTCTTTTCATAACCATGGCACCAAACGATAGGCAGTAATCCCATCTCGCTGCATAATCCAAACTGCTCCAGTTGAGTGGCGATCAATCACTTGATGCCTCTACAAACACCATAAACACTGGCTCTCAGCAGGCAAACCCTTGCTATCACCATTCAACTGGGGCAGTTTGGGGTGAACTTGCAAAATCGCGTCATATCCTGCAATCTACCAGCATATTTTACGCTTTTAGCCATTTTCCGTAAATTATGCAGGAATCTGCAACTTCACTTGCGTTAACCCTGATTTCCACAGCAGACCCAGATCTTCTGGAAATCATCGGGCTGTCTCTGCGGGTAAGCCTCAGTGCTGTTGGCTTGTCACTGTGCGCAGGTCTCGTCCTTGGCGCCACGCTGGCTATTGCGCGCTTTCCAGGACGACAAGCCGTCAACATTCTGGTTAACGCATCGATGAGCATGCCGCCGGTGGTGGTCGGGCTGTTAGTGTATCTGGCGCTATCGCGCTCCGGCCCATTGGGCTGGCTGGGACTACTGTATACACCAAGCGCCATGATCATCGCGCAGACGTTACTCATCACACCATTAATTGCAGCCCTGTCCAGACAAGTTATTGAAGACCTGTATCTTGAATATGCGGATCAATTTACGTCTCTGCAATTAACCACGGTAGAGAAAATCAAAGCACTACTCTGGGATGCGCGCTACTCATTATCGACCGTTGCGTTAGCAGGACTGGGGCGAGCGCTATCAGAAGTAGGTGCTGTGATTATTGTCGGTGGCAACATTGAACATTTAACGCGCGTTATGACAACAGCGATTGCGCTGGAAACATCGAAAGGGAACCTAGCGTTAGCCTTGGCGTTAGGTGCAATTCTTTTAACACTTGCGCTACTTATAAACGCATTACTGTCTTCTATTAATGTAAGTGCCAAGCGGTACGCGTATGCATAAGTCGCCTGATTCCAATATCGTTAACTTAAACGCGACCGAGACTAATAACGGCAAAAGACGCCCTACTCCGGCAAGCAATAAGAACGAGAAAGCACCCGCCAACCAATTTGATCTTGTTGAGTTAGGCTGCACCATTAGTGGCAAGGTCATACTGCAAAACATCAACATCAGTTTAAAACCGCACGGTATAAGCGCAATTATGGGCTTCAATGGTGCTGGAAAAAGCATGCTGCTTAAATTGATTCATGGCATAGCAACACCCACCAACGGACATGTCCGCTGGAACCAACAAGTACCAACCCGCGAACACAGGTTAAATCAGGCCATGGTGTTTCAAAAACCGGTTCTTTTACGGCGCTCTGTTAAAGCAAACATAGACTTTGTAATCAAACAACGTAAACATCGCGATCCATTAAACCGAAACGCATTATTGGCGATGGTTGGCTTGGTTGACAAAGCGACACAAGCGGCCCGCCTGCTCTCTGGTGGTGAACAACAAAGATTGGCACTCGCAAGAGCCCTTGCCTGCAAACCGAGCGTGCTATTTTTAGATGAAGCAACTGCCAGCCTCGATTCAGCGTCTGCGGCCATTATCGAAGACATCGTTGAACGCGAGTCTCGGGCGGGCACCAAAATTATTATGGTGACCCACGATGCCGCCCAGGCCGCCAGGCTTTCAGACGAAGTCATCTTTATGCACGGCGGCACCGTGGTAGAACACAGCAACAGCCAGTCATTTTTTACCACCCCCAGCTCTGCACCAGCAAAAGCCTACCTCGAAGGCAGACTCTATAATCCCAACCGCTAGATAAGCACGATGAAACAACAACCCATAACATACACACTACTAAAGCGCTGCTGCATAATCTTTATTATTGCGTTTTTTCTAGCAAACCACGCTGCGGCAAACAGCGATGCCATATTGGTTCAATCCACCACCTCCACCGCCAATTCCGGTTTGTATAAATACCTGCTACCTAAATTCGAAATCGAAACCGGCATAAAAGTGAATGTGGTCGCAGTGGGTACCGGCCAGGCAATTCAAAACGCCAAAAATTGCGATGCCGATGTTCTGCTGGTTCACGCCAAACAGGCCGAGGATGCTTTCGTAGCACGAGGGTTCGGTGTCGAACGCTTCGATCTTATGTACAACGATTTTGTCATTGTCGGCCCAAAATCAAACCCGGCTAACATTGAAAGCAATGACACGGTTCATCTGGCTCTACAACGAATTTCTGCAACGACGTCGTTGTTTGCATCTCGCGGCGATTCTTCAGGTACCCACAAGAAAGAATTGTCTTTATGGCAATCGGTTATGCCCGATAAAATTATTTCTGATCAAAGCTGGTATCGCTCAACTGGCTCCGGCATGGGGGCTACCATAAACACCGCTATCGGACTGGGTGCATACACACTTACCGATCGTGCAACCTGGATAAGTTTCAATAACAAGCAAGATTATGTTATCGCAGTAGAGGGTGATTCGGTTCTTTTCAATCAATACGGCCTTATTATGGTTAACCCAGAAAAGTGCCCATCAGTGAATGTACAACATGCACAAGTATTTATTGATTGGTTGCTATCTGAAGATACGCAGCAAACCATAAGCGAATTCACTGTCAACGAGCAACAACTGTTCTATCCGAACGCCAAGTAACTGAAGTACGTTTATTGAAGCACTAGAGCGCTTGCGTTTGACTGTTAAAGTGAACGCGACCCAAATTGCTGATATCGTAACCACTGAGTAACTCGGCGCGCTCGGCAAAACGATCGGTTTGACAGAACTGCCACAGTGCTTGAAGTGGTTCATTAAAATATGCTTGGCGATCAACCAGTATATCGAAACGCTCCTCGGTTAGCGGAACAAAGTGCAAATTGAACGTCTTGGCCACACAGGCCAAACCAAACCCGACATCGGCATTACCAGCACTGACAGCGCCAGCAACATCGTTTTCCGATCTCACCGCTTCCACACTCGTTATGGCCGCTATGTCGATATTCTCTTGCTTCAGCAGCTGAGCCAATAACAGTTGCGCCCCAGCTTCTGCTTGTCTTGGTACAAAGTTCAAGCCTACAACATCGTTCAAGCTTGCAACCCTGGCAGCATGCTCTGCGCGTAGTATCAAGCCGCGTTGACGCATTGCCCACTCAATCAGCACAACCGGGGTTTGCGCACAATACCGTTGTGTAGCAGCAACATTCCAGCTTTTGGTTTTTTCATCGTGAATATGAATACCGGCCGCCACGCCCTCTCTATCACGAAACCGCACTATTCCATCGTGACTGCCATCAAACAGCATGGCCAGTGATGAACGTGATTCCCGCAGCGCCCATTCAAGCAACGGGTCATGACTTCCAAGAAACACATTAGCGCGAGTGATGAGCGGCTCAACGACGTGTTCAGCGTGACTGGCAAGCCACGCCTCGATCTGATCGCGCGGAAAGAGTAACTTGCCGATGGCTTTGTTGCACGGCAACACACCAGACGAGGCTAAATCGTACACCTTGCGCTCTTTTATACGCAGCAGCTCTGCGACTTCACTGGTCGTGAGATATTCGGACATACCGGCAAGAATAGCAGCGTGTTGACTAAATGGCTAAACGCGCGAAGGATTAACCAACAACAGCAGTAGCAACTTGTGAGCTGGTTAACCGCTTAGAACAAGCCCAGCCATTTCTTTCTTGGCGCGGGCACCGGCTGGGGTGCCGGCAGCAAAGATTGAGCTATTTCTATCTGTCTCGCCCAAAAGCGGTCTTTTTCATCCAAACGCCGAGCCTGATCGGCGATTAGCGCACGCTGATCGGCCAATTGTTTTGCCATTAGCTGATTGGTTTGTTCCAGTAATTCTTTATTCCATTCCAGCTCGCGAATCAATAGTTCTACAGTGCCTGACTGCGTCCCGCTTTGCGGATTGGCGTACTCATCAGATGATTTTGCCGGCGTGCAAACATCCTGCTTTGCCAGCGTAATGTCAGGCTCTATAAAACCTGCCGAGGTATCGTGGGTATAGGACTTAACTTTGCGCAGTTTGACACTTGCTAACGGTTTCAAATCTGGAAATACCCGAATGAGTTCGCTAACTGCAATTCCGTCGGGCGTGCGATGCAGCTCACCGGCCTCTATTTTCTCGATCATGGAATCCGGGTTGATGCCTGCCATTCGAGCGGCATCGGACAGACTTAAATGGATCACAGATTTCACCCCACTGTTAAAACGAGCGAACTAAACAAGTGAACTGCACGAGGGCGCTACCGGCCAATCACTTGCCATGCACTTTAAGTGTAGCTGGCGGAAGAAATGTTGCCAGCGGGTTTCAACCTGAGCTTGTAGGGAATTTATTGCCTGCATACCCCAGCCTGTACAGCTGAATATTTATCATTCGCAGCACAGGTTAAGCGTTGTGTGAAGTCAAAGATCTGTCACATGACGCTTAAAATAAGGGCTTTCTATTAACCCGAATTGGCTGCCAGTATCGTGACCAACAAATAGTGAACGTTAGGTCGAAAGTCTGATAAACAAAACCAACAGTATCAAAACAGCGGCCGCAGCAATGAACATTTTTCGGCCAATAAACGCAACTCTTTTAGCTCCTCTGGCCTTCGCATCTACCAGTTCCACTAATTCTGATTCTGACAAATCCGAGCAATGAGGGCATTTTTCATGATGCCGGATAAAATAGCTTAACCCGCATCGTTCGCATTTTTTTGCAGGTCCTTGCCGATTGAGCTCTATTAGTTTTGTACCCAGTCCGGCCATATAAAGCACTCCTACACCAATTCAGTTCTCTGCTTGCACTATAGTTGAATTTCCAATTGCGCGAATGAGTGATGCCAATTTCATCAAACGCTGCCTGACGCTAACCGGTGAGAACATGTTAGGAAAGTTAAAATTCGGGTTACGCAAAATAAAAGCAGAGCTTAGCGCTATATTTGTCGCTGCCAAAGACCCAAGAACGCCGTCGATGGCAAAACTGGTGGCTATCGTTACAGCTGCCTACGCTCTTAGCCCAATCGATTTAATTCCAGACTTTATTCCGGTATTGGGGTACGTCGATGATCTACTCATTCTTCCCATTGGAATAGCACTAACCATCCGGCTTATTCCCCTGGAGTTGATGGCTCAATTTCGTGAAGACGCAGAAAAGCTTAGCCGTCAGCCAGCGAACTGGTTCGCGGCTATCATCGTTATTCTGTTGTGGCTTGCAATGGCATTAATCGCTTACCATTATTGGCGTCACTAACCGTTACTCGGCGTCACTAGGCAAACGCGAATACTCAGCGATCTGGTAAAGCGTCACACAGTAGAAAAAGATCAGACTCAATGGTGTTATCCAATAACCGAGAAACTCGATTCGGTGTTGATTTTTCTATTGCGTGAATACGCGTCTAAAGACACGGTGTAGTTGATATTCTCCAACGTTAATTTCACCGGATCGTTATCATGATCCTGACCCGCTTCAGCGGCTTGAATTAAACTCGCCATAATTTTACCGGCAACCGGCGCGTTCTTATACTGATTGCCGCTGGTTCCGCAGGCCATATAAAAACCCGGCAAGTCACTTTTATCATAAATGGGCATCCAGTCTTCAGTAACATCATAGAGAGCAACAACGCCCTTAGCCGCATCTGGAATACCTAAATCAGGGAGCCGTTGAGCAAAACGCATGGCCAGGGTTTTCCACTGGGCAGAGAACGCCATGTTGTAGTTATCCGGGTCGTCAACCCATTCGCGTTCGTCGCATTCAGGATCTTCTGAGCCAATAAGAAAACCATTGTCGCCCGATGGTCGGGTATACACCTGAACATCGCTATCGGAGGTGACCATGCGCTTGGCATTTGCTATTGATGAAGGCGCATTAACATGTGCGACTTCATGCCTCAATGCGCGAGTTGTCATACGCATAGCATCGCTTACGCCTGCCATGCGATTTATATGCGATGAATGGGGACCGGCCACGTTAATCACGATAGGTGCCAACACGCTTGTTCCGTCTGATAGCTCAACACCCGATACGCGATTATTAGTCGTGAGTATCTTGCACACTTCGACATTAAACTTAAACTGCGCACCGTTTTTTTCAGCCGCTTGTTGAACGTTTATTGCGGAGCGCATGGGGTCATCAACATACCCACCGCAGGGAAAGTACACAGCACCACTGAGTTCTCCTCCGGTCGGTTCCCCAAACCCAGCCTGATCTATTCGCTTTGCTGGAAAAAACAGGTTCTTATCCAAGCCGGGTAAAAAGTTTTCCATTTCATCGGCGCCGACATGCTCGTAAGGACAACCCAGCTCGTCCATAACAGTACAAGCCTTTTTCAGGTAGTTGTTCAGTGCCGTCTTTGCAACCAGGCAACCGGTGTTGTTGTAATGGATTAAATCGTTATCGCTCACTACACCGTTCAGGTAGGCACCCCAGTCTTTCCAGATATGCCAACCCTCATAAGCCAGTGCACATGAATCGGTGGTGGAATAGTAGGTGCGGATAATAGCGCACGACGCCGATGTTGACCCGTATCCAGCTTGCGGTAGCTTATCGATCGACAGGGTTTTATAACCAAGCTTCGACAACTCGTACGCGGTACAGGCACCAATAATCCCGGCACCAATAATAATTGCGTCAATTTTATCTGTCATTGGAATTTAATCGCTGTTTGCCTGCTGCAATTGCTTATACACCTAACCAACCACTCACATCGTCGCGCCAATTTGCCAGGGTACAAACTCATTGTCTCCAATACCGTGCATTTCGCTTAGCGTATTTTCACCTGACGCAACAGATAACAGTTTGTTATAGATTCGTTGCCCCACATCGGCAACAGAATCGCCATCGCTGACTATGGTGCCAGCGTTAATATCCATATCGTCTTCAAGTTGTTCGTACATATCGGTGTTTGTCGCAATTTTCAAACTCGGCGCTGGTTTACAGCCAAACGTTGAACCTCTGCCTGTGGTGAACGTCACCAGATTACAACCACTGGCCACCTGACCGGTCACCGATGCCGGGTCGTATCCGGGTGAATCCATAAAGACAAAACCTCTTGCATCTATCGGTTGCGCATAGTGATACACACCCGACAACGCAGTGGTTCCGCCTTTAGCCACAGCACCCAACGACTTCTCGAGAATGGTAGTGAGCCCACCCAGTTTATTACCCGGTGACGGATTATTATCAAGGCTACCGTTGTGTTTACTCACATACGATTGCCACCACTCGATGCGCTCCATTAGCTGATTAGCAACGTCAGGTGATACCGCACGACGCGTCAACAGATGCTCTGCCCCATAAATTTCAGGCGTTTCTGCAAGCACGGCCGTGGCTCCCTGAGCAACGAGTAAATCGGCTGCATAACCCAAGGCCGGGTTGGCCGTTATACCAGACCACGCATCGGAACCACCGCACTGCAATGCCAACACCAGTTCAGATGCCGGGGTTGACTGGCGAACGCATTGATTCACCTCGGGCAGCATATCTAACAGATGTTGTCGCCCCTGCTTTACGGTTTTCTTGTGTCCACCGGATGTTTGGATATTCATGGTGCAAAGCAGCGGACCTCGCGATAACGAGTAGGCTGACAACGTGGATTGGATTTGACTTGCCTCGCAACCCAAACCAACAAACAATACCCCGCCAACGTTCGGGTGAGTGGCGTATCCTGCCAGCACCCGCTGCAGGTTCTCCCACCCTTCGCCCTGAGTGGCCATACCACAACCGGTGCCATGCGTGAATGCAGCTATACCATCTACATTCGGGTATTGCTTTAATATGTCGTCTCCGACGGACTTAACTATGTGGTGCACTGCGGTAGCAGAACAGTTAACGCTACTGATAACCGCTATATAGTTTCGCGTACCCACTCTGGAATCGGCGCGTTGGTACCCTTGAAACACATCGGTTTTTTGAATGTCAGTTTCAGGCACATCGCTACAAAACGTATGAGCTGCATCGTTGTTCTGAAAGTCCAGGTTGTGCGTGTGAATGTGTTCACCCAATGCGATATCGGCTCGCGCTACACCAATGGTTTGTGCGTACTTCAACACTCTGCCACCAGCGCTAATGGGTGCCAGTGCAAGCTTATGACCCTTGGGTATGGCTTGCGTTAAACAAACATCACCGACTGTCTCACCAACCTTCAATGAGCGCAATGCAACGCCAACATTGTCTTCAGCGGATAACTGTAATATCGGATTGCCTACTTGCTTGTCAGACATCCAGACAATAGGTGATGTTTTATCATTCATTAGTTATGGTTCATAAGATGAATCAGGGTGGCTTTCAGGCTTGTTTCCGCCAACGATCAACTAGGATTTCATGTGGCGAATAAGGCTCGGTATGGTGTCTTCACCATTCCCATCGTCTACCACTTTTTGCAAAATGCGCTGGGCTTGCTCCGGCAAAGTAACCGATGCGCCGTTTTCTTTGGCCATCGTATTGAAATAACCCACATCTTTATTACCGTTAGCCAGCGAGAACTGCAATTTGGATTCGTCTCCGGTGAGCGGTGCCGCGAACACCCAGTCGAAAAAGTCGCTGCGGTTTGGCCCAGCCGCCATCACATCATAAAGAAGCTGTAAATCAACACCTGCCTTCTCGGCGGTGATAATGGATTCTGCAGCCAAACAGGCAACCGACATAGAGTAGCCATTGTTGATGAGTTTTAGCTTATGGCCCACACCTAAATCGCCCACATGGAACAAGTTCTCTGACATGGTTTCAAGCAATGGCTTGGCTTTTTCAAAATCTTCTTTGCTTCCGCCTGCCATCATGTTTAATGTACCCGACTCGGCGGCAGCCGCTGATCGGCCTAGCGGCACATCGAGCATACTGCAGCCACGTTTGGCAAGCTCTGCACCTATCTTCAGTGTTGACCCGGGTTCAGACGTACCACAATCGATTAAAGTGAATGGGTGCTCCATACCTGCCAGCAAGCCATCGTCACCGAAGACAATAGACTCAACAACTTCTGATGTTGTAACACAAAGAATAACAACATCCGATTGCGCCGCTAATTGCGCGGGCGTTTCAACTTCGGTTGCCCCCATAGCAAGTAAGCGCTCAACCGGTTCACGTCGCTTGTTGGCTTTAACTACGAGCGGATACCCCGCCTTGCGCACGTTCGCCGCCATACCAACACCCATGGCACCTAGCCCGATAAAACCAACTCTCGCTAATTCGTTACTCATAATTTATTTCGTTACTCCTAATTTCGTTCGTTGTTTTCAAAATGAATAAATTTTGAATGTAATAAATTCAAAATGGATAAATATAAAATCGACTGATGTGTCAACAAGCGTTTATCTGTGCACATCGCGTCAATGGTAAATCATTAAATTTGCTAATGGCTGTCTCGCGGTATTGGCGCGCCACTACCACCGCGTAAAAAATCAAGATCGGCACCTTCATTGGCCTGCATAACCGTCTTTTGATACAACTGCACATAACCACGATCGTGCTGTGGATGCACCGGCTTCCAGGCTTCACGACGTTTAGCCAGCTCCTCGTCACTAACGTTAAGACTGATGCTTCGCTGCTCCACGTCGAGTGTTATTTCATCACCTGATTGAACCAGTGCCAGCGGTCCGCCCACTGCTGCCTCGGGTGCTGCGTGCAGCACAACGGTGCCGTAAGCCGTGCCGCTCATGCGTGCGTCGGAAATTCTGATCATATCAGTTACGCCCTGCTTTAATAACTTGGCTGGCAATGCCATGTTGCCAACTTCAGCCATTCCCGGGTAGCCTCGAGGTCCGCAATTCTTTAACACCATGATGCAGCTGGCATCAATGTCCAAATCAGGTTGATCGACTCTGGCTTTGTAATCTTCAATGTCTTCGAACACCACGGCCCTGCCTGTATGCGACAGGAGTTCCGGTGATGCAGCGGATGGCTTTAAAATTGCGCCATCGGGTGCAAGGTTACCGCGCAACACAACCAGCCCGCCTTGCTCTTTAAACGGTTTATCCATGGAAAACACCACGTCTTCCTCATACACTTCGACGTTTGCAACATTATCCCATTGAGTTTTACCGTTCACGGTTATCGCGTCTTTGTGCAACAACCCACTTTCCGCCAATTGCTTCAGCACCACCGGCAAACCACCGGCATAGTAGAAGTCCTCCATCAGGTATTCACCCGATGGCATCAAATTAACTAGACAAGGCACATCACGGCCTATTGAATCCCAATCATCAAGACTGTGCTCAACACCCACCCGACCAGCAATGGCCAACAGATGAATAACCGCATTCGTTGATCCACCAATAGCACCATTAGCGCGTATCGCATTTTCGAATGCGGCTTTGGTCAGGATATCGGAAGGCTTCAAGTCTTCGGCAACCATTTCAACAATACGTCTGCCGGCCATATGCGCCAAGACTTGGCGGCGGGAATCGGCAGCAGGAATAGCTGCATTGCCAGGCAAGCCCATCCCCAGTGCTTCAACCATACAGGCCATGGTGGATGCTGTACCCATCGTCATGCAATGGCCAACCGAGCGCGACATACAGGACTCACTTTCCATAAACTCTTCTTTGGTCAGTTCACCCGCTTTGACCATGGCATCAAATTTCCACACGTGCGTACCCGAACCAATTCGCTCTCCACGAAAACGCCCATTCAACATCGGACCGCCTGACACCACAAGCGTAGGTAAATCACAACTCGCAGCGCCCATTAACAAAGAAGGGGTGGTTTTATCGCAACCCACCAACAATACAACAGCATCAAGCGGATTAGCCCGGATACTCTCTTCAACGTCCATGCTGGCCAAATTGCGAAACAGCATGGCGGTTGGGCGCATAAGAGTTTCACCCAGCGATGTCACCGGGAACTCAACCGGAAAGCCACCCATTTCATACACACCGCGCTTGACCTTTTCGGCAATGCCGCGCAAATGAGCATTACAAGGAGTCAGCTCCGACCACGTATTACAGATGCCAATGACCGGGCGACCATCAAACAGATGATGCGGCAAGCCTTGATTCTTCATCCAACTTCGGTAGGCAAAGCCGTCTTTATCCTGTCGACCGAACCATTCTGTACTGCGAAGCTTTTTTGCCATAACGGTATTGTTGTGTTTTTTGAGGTTAACTACAAAGCAAAATGCATCAGGTATCGGCAACAACCAATTGGCTGATTTCACCCAACCCTTCAATGCCCAGGCTCATACGCTGGCCTACCTGAGCAAAGCGCGGCGGCTTCAAACCCAACCCAACACCTGGCGGTGTACCAGTGGGGATAAGGTCGCCTGCTCGCAACGTCATATGCCGGCTCAAATAGCTGACGATAGTTGCTGCGCTGAATATCATTGTGTTGGTGTTGCCACTCTGGACTCGTTCACCATCGATATCCAGCCAGAGGTCCAGATTCTGAACATCTGAAATTTCATCGCGGGTCGTCAACACAGGGCCGTAAGGGCAAAACGTGTCGAAACTTTTCCCCTTAACCCATTGTCCCGTGCTCTCTAACTGTGCAACTCGCTCAGAGACATCATTGACCACGCAATAGCCAGCGATATAATCGAGCGCATCGGACTCGGAGACATTGCGAGCCGTTTTGCCAATGACCAGCCCCAGCTCAACCTCCCAATCCAGCTTGCGCGAACCGGTTGGCATCAGAACATTATCATTCGGCCCGCACAGCGAGGTGTCAGCCTTCATAAACACCACGGGCTCATCAGGAATCGGCATTCCGGCTTCTTCCGCATGGTCGGAATAATTCAATCCAATGCAAACCACTTTGCGTATATTGGACAAAGGTTGTCCAAATCGAACCGATGGCTCTACCACAGGGCAAGAGGCTAATTCGATCTGACGAAGCTTCGTAAGGGAACTATCGTCGAGCTGCTCGTATCCAATATCCGGGACGTGGGCGGACAAATCCCGGATAACACCGTCACTATCCAACGCACCGGGTTTTTCAGACCCTGCTGGCCCAAATCTTAGTAACTTCATATACAGAGCACCTTACGAGTACAATTTCGACTAATGAAACCTCGATACGATACACAAGCCCCGCTGCGCAAACAAGAATTCTCCAGTATTTGCGTGTTTAAAACGAACAACCCAAAGGCCTACTGATTGCTGATATGCGCTGGTTTTTGAAAATTATCGGTATTATTGTCCTGTTTTATCTGTTGCCAGCTGGATGCATGTTCGCTCAGCACACCATGACCAACGGCAACGACTCCTGGTGGGATATGCGCCGGGACAGCAGCGACCAAGCGCCGTTGGCATCAGACACAGACGATGCCATCATTCAAGTGTATGCCGCGCGTGCTGCGCGATGGCGAGGCGCTTTTGGCGTCCACACGTGGTACGCGACAAAACGCACCGACGAAGCGCGTTATACCCGATTGGAAGTCATTGGTTACTCCGTGTATTGGGGCCACGATGCAGTGCGTATTCGCGGCGGCTCACCCGATTCGTATTGGTACGGAAACCGTCCCACATTGTTAAGAGAAATCCGTGGCGGAGAGGATGTAGACAAAATCATCGATAGGCTGCATGCGCGAGCCAAAAACTACCCTTATAACGACACCTACCATGTCTGGCCCGGCCCCAACAGCAATACGTTCACCGCGTACATCGCCCGCGCCATTCCAGAATTACAACTCGAACTGCCACCCACAGCCATCGGTAAAGATTACGTTCCGTGGCAGCAAACCATCAGCAAAAGCCCGTCAAGTACCGGCGTGCAGCTATCATTGAACGGATACGGCGGTGTTTTGGCCGGACTTGAAGAGGGCCTTGAACTGAACTTGTTCGGGCTGACCGCCGGCATCGACGTCTATCCTCCAGCGCTGAAATTGCCCGCTATTGGGCGCATCGGATTCAGTGATTTCAAGCGCATGCCCGCTCATTAGGCAAAATCGCTATCGACGAACGCCACGCAACAACCCGCCATCGTCTCAGCACCACTGCTGCCATATTTTGACGTAACGTCATTTTTTGACATACAGCTTGTCATTTTCTGACGGAGCGTCTAACATTATCGTAATGACGCAATCTCGCAAACAACGTGAAATAGCCAAACGGCATACGCTATTCCTTGAGATAGGTAAACGTATTCTGGAAGAAGAAGGCTTTCACGTGCTTTCCATGGAGCGGATTGCCGAGCTTGCAGAGTATTCCAAAGGCACTGTTTATCAACATTTCACGTGCAAAGAAGAAATCCTGATTCAGCTTTGCATTGAAGCCATGACTCAATTGCTGACTCTGTTCAAGCGCGCGGTGAATATGGAAGGATCAACTCGCGATCATTTGGTCGGCATATTTTTCGCCCAACAACGTTGGGCCAGGCTGGGCCAGAATCGGGCTGAAATGCTGCAACACCTGTCTATGCACGGCGTTAAAGATAAAATCACCGAACACAGTTTGTTAAAGCACAACCAGCTGGAGCAAACTATTTTTGGGTTGGTGAAAAACGTCGTTGATCAGGCGATTAAAGACGGCGACCTGCAAAAACAGAAACACATGCAACCTGAAGAAACAGTCTTCGGGTTATGGTCATTATGTACTGGTGGTCAAGTACTTCAATCCTCAGACCTGCCGTTAAAAAAATTTGGCGTCGATAGCCCGGACCTAACATTGCTCAGAACTTTGGTTCTTGTGCTCGATGGACTTGGCTGGCAGCCAATGCACAACGAAACGCAATTCAAAAATCTATTGAAGCGTCTGGATGCCGAGCTTACCTTAGAGTACGAAATCACTGACAACTAATGGAATAAGATACAAGTTGAAACAACAGCGTACAAGTCAATACAACAAAAATAATCGTTACCGGTATGGTTTCAACGGCAATTGACTTTGCCTTCTTTAGAGCCAACAAGAATACTTAATAAACCCTGGATTTAAGCATGATTGAAAACTACGCAAAAGCACTCCTTAGGTTCAGATGGCCGGCTATTATTTTTACTGTAGTGGTAACGCTATTGCTCGCATCCGGTGGTCGATTCTTGATATTCACCAATGACTATCGCGTCTTTTTCGGACCAGATAATCCACAGCTACTCGCGTTTGAAGAACTGCAGGACACCTACACGAAAAGCGATAATCTTTTTATCATGCTCGAACCAAAAAGCGGCACGGTGTTCGACAAACCCACTTTCGAGGCAATAATTGACGCTACCGATCGTGCCTGGCAGGTACCTTTTTCTATCCGCGTCGATTCCATCAGTAACTTTCAGCACACGCGTGCCGAAGGCGACGACATGTTCGTTGAAGAACTTATTGAAGATACTGAATTTCTGGAAGCTGAAGACATAGCCAGAATAAAAGCCATTGCGCTAGATCAACCGCAATTGGTTAACAAGCTGGTATCTACTTCCGGTCAGGTAACCGGCATCAATATAACCATGGAGCTCCCTGCCCCGCTTACTGTCGATGCACAATCGTTAACCCCGGAAGAGCGCGCACTAATTGATCCTAACATCGCACTGGCAGACGTTATGCAGTTCGGCCGCGAAATGGTTGCCCAGCTCTCCATAGATTATCCAGACATTAATTTCGAGACGACCGGCATTGTGGCCATGAATCAAGCTTTTCCCGAGGCCATAACAGCGGATGCAAAATCGCTTTTACCCATGGCTTTGTTGGTTGTTATCGTAGGGATTATCTTATTTTTACGTAACTTCTGGAGTATGGTTGGCACCATTGTTGTGGTGGTGATGTCGATTCTTATGGCAATGGGTTCTGCAGGTTGGAGCGGTATACTACTGACACCACCTGCCTCATCAGCACCCACCGTTATACTGACACTGGCCGTCGCCGACTGCGTACATTTTCTTGTAACGATGTTGCAGAACATGCGCAATAAAATGGATAAGAACAGCGCAATTGTAGAAAGCTTACGCCTTAATTTCATGCCGATCTTTTTAACATCCATAACAACAATGATCGGCTTTCTCAGTATGAACTTCAGCGACTCTCCGCCGTTTCACGATTTAGGCAACATTGTGGCTTTTGGAGTGGCATACGCATTCTTCCTATCTGTATTCTTTTTACCAGCACTCATGTCTGTGCTACCAGTAAAAACACCAGCAAAAGAAAGCACCAGTAATCAATTAATGAGTCGATACGCTGACTTTGTCATTGCTAATCAGAAAGCGCTGCTGTGGGGTATGGCGGTTATCATGATAGGTTTCTCGCTCATGACACCACGTAATCAGCTGAACGATGTATTTGTAAATTACTTCGATCGATCGGTACCATTTCGTGTATCCACCGACGAGGTCACTAACAAATTATCCGGCCTGTACATTATGGAGTTCGACCTGGATTCTGGCGAGGAAGGTGGCGTTGCCAATCCCGATTTTCTCCGCGATGTAGAAAAATTTGAACGTTATGTTGAAACCTTGGAGGGTGTCCAGCACGTCAGCAGCATTACAGAGACGATGCGACGGCTGAATCGGAGCATGCACGGCGACGATGACAACTACTACAAGCTACCTGAAGAGCGCGATTTATCCGCGCAATATCTGTTGTTCTATGAGATGTCACTACCCACCGGGCTAGACCTGAATAACCAGATTAACCAGGATAAATCGAAAACGCGTTTGCAAGTTACGATGGAAACCCGATCCACACAACAAATACTGGAATTTGAAAAACAAACGTATGAGTGGATGGAGCAGAACACACCCAAGATCACCACTTTAACTTCAGGCGCAACCAGTATGTTCACACATATTAGTATGCGCAATATTGTCAGCATGCTCACGGGCACGAGCATTGCCATTATTCTTATTTCACTTGTACTGCTCTTTGCACTTCGATCGGTCAAATTTGGATTAATAAGCCTAATACCGAATATAATGCCGGCTCTGATGGGCTTTGGCGTATGGGCGATATTGGTCGGAGAAGTAAGCCTCGCTGTATCAGTGGTGGTCGCAATGACCTTGGGTATCGTGGTAGACGACACCATTCATTATCTCAGCAAATATTTAAGAGCGCGACGTGAACGCGGCATGAGCCCTGAACAAGCAGTACGGTATGCGTTCAATACAGTGGGTGTAGCACTTGTTGTCACAACCGTCGTGCTGGCTTGTGGCTTTATGGTGTTAGCACAGTCGAACTTTCTGCTTAACAGCCAAATGGGCTTGCTTACCGCTATTACTATAGTCATAGCACTCATTGTCGACTTCACGTTCCTGCCTGCATTTCTAATGTTGGTCGATAAAGACAAGCCGAGTACTGCGGAACAATCAAGCGGTGATTTAACGCGCGACGGCCAACCCGCATAATCGTATACACAAAAATTGGAGAACCAAATGAAAGCCCTATCGATTATTCCTTTGTCACTCACGTTGCTAGCGGTGTCTACCGGTTTGGCGCAAGCTGAGACTGCCGAAGAACGCGGACTGGCAATTGCCATTGAGTTAAACGCCAACAATGATAACTTTGCAGATTCCACCGCATCAATGACGATGACCCTGATCAATCGCGCAGGCAAGAAAAGTGTTCGACGCATGCGCTCACGCACGTTAGAAGTACCCGGCGATGGTGACAAGAGCATGACCATCTTCGATGAGCCAGCAGATGTAAAAGGGACTGCGAGCCTCACCTATTCACACGCGACAGAGGCAGACGAGCAATGGTTGTACCTGCCAGCATTAAAACGCGTAAAGCGCATTTCTTCGAAGAACAAAACTGGTGCGTTTATGGGTAGTGAGTTTGCGTTCGAGGATATCGGGTCGCAGGAAGTTGAGAAATACACTTACAAATACATTGGCGATGACGAAGTGAACGGTATACCTGTGCACAAAGTAGAGGCTTACCCGGCTTACAAATACTCCGGTTACACCCGTATCATGAATTACATCGATCAAGAGCGAATGTTATCGTTAAAAACCGAATTCTTTGACAGAAAAGATAAGCTTCTAAAGACGCTGTCGCTCGATGAATACGAGCATTACGACGGTAAACACTGGCGGGCCAATCGGCTGGAAATGGTAAACGCTCAAACGGGGAAAAGCACCATACTTGAATTTTCAGATTATGAATTCGCTACCGGCTTGCAAAGCAAGGACTTTAGTAGTAATGCACTAAAGAAGCTTCGCTAGTCAATAAACAACTTTTGATGGTACTTTGCTAATGACATTTCATCGGATAATGACTCATTCGAGCGCGCAAAGCCTGAATGCCACACACGTTTACAGGCGCATTGTTACCCCTGTGGTTGCAGGTGCTTTGGCGTTAGTGTCACTGACTGCGAATGCCGATTGGGCTTACAGAGGCGATGTGAGTTTACAACTGCGAGCCTTCACCGATAATGCGCTTCATCAAGCCGATCAGTCGGTTAGCGGATCGGTTTCGGGCAACGCAGAATTCAATCGGCCTGTGGGCGAGAACGGTAGCTTTACCATCAGCCCGTTTTTTCGCTATGACACACACGATGAAAACCGCACCCATGTCGATCTCAGAGAGTTTATCTATAGCCATAGTGCAGAATCGTGGGAGCTGAATGTCGGATTGGGAAAGGTCTTTTGGGGTGTGGCAGAATCGAACAACGTCGTCGATATCATCAACCAGAAAGATGCAATCGAAGGCGCAAGTCCTGAACACAAGCTAGGTCAACCGATGATTAACCTGTTGCTACTCAGGGATTGGGGTGAAATCAGCCTTTATGTTCTGCCAGGATTTCGCGAGCGAACATACCCAAGCGAAGATGGCAGACCCAGAGGTTTTTTCACCGTTGATAGCGACAACGCTGAATACGAATCCAGCAACGAGCAGAACCACATCGATGTCGCGGCAAGAGTCAGCGGTGCCATAGAAGAATGGGATTTGGGGTTTCACATCTTTCACGGCACAGCGCGGGAACCCACGTTGCAATTTCCAAGCTTCGCCCCGTTTTACTATCAGATGACGCAAGTGGGGCTTGATGTTCAGGCCACTCTGGAAAGCTGGCTACTCAAATCTGAACTTATCCACCGCTCGGGCGACAACATTACCGATCACATACAGCTAGTCAGTGGGCTTGAATATAGTTTTTATGGAGTTGCGGAGTCTGACGTTGATATTGGTGTCGTCGCCGAATGGCTTTACGACGATCGAGAGGAGCAAGCCGATACGATTTTTCAAAACGATATATTGCTTGGGTTCCGGTTTGCATTAAATGATGAGCAGTCTTCGGAGGCACTCGTGGGCGTCATCGCCGATATGGATGGCGGCGCTAAAACCTTTACGGTAGAGGCCAGTCGGCGATTCAGAGACAATTTAAAACTCAGCCTTGAAGCACTTATCTGGACTGATGCGAAAGACGATCCGTTGCTATTTCAGTTTGCACAAGAAGACTACGTACAAGTTGAGTTAGGTTACTTTTTTTAATCAAAAAATACTGGTGGCTTGTCCTTTTTCAAGGCGATCGTATTGACCTATACGTTATTTTCTTACAACTCATTTCCTCGCAACCTGCGGGGGTCCATCGCGCTCAGCCTTTCGCTTCAAGCTCAGCGACCCGTTTTTGCAATTCCAACAATTCTTTATGCACCAACATAAGTTGTTGGCGAACATCGTTAAAGTAGCTGCTCATAAACTGCTCAAGTTCACCAAACACCTGTTCTTTGTCTTCGGCCGATAATGAAGAGAGTTGGTTCAGGTCGATTTCTGATCGGCTGGGAGTGGGCGGTCCAGGAAATTTTTTCACGGTTTCACGGGCAAGCTCAGACCAACGCTCCGCCACGGCCCGGTCGGGGTGCTGCGAGGTAATCTGCGTTATCCACTGCTCCAGCAGCCGAGCTTGAGCGTTGGCTGAGGTGTGCAGCTGATGTACATCGCCCATATTCACGGCCTTGACTAGTAGTAGAAAGGCCATCATAACCTGCGCATTTTCATGCACAGGTTGCGCGCGTTCACAAAGTGACACGTTTGGTGGGACTTTGTTTACACAAATTGCCTTGCTCGTAACAATTAAGCTGCACACGAGCGCGTAAAGTTAGCTATACCATTAAAAACACACAAATTATTCAATGCAACTATTTCGACGGTTAACCTATCTAACCGTTGTCCGACAGGATATTTGCACTGACAGTAAGCTACAAGGTAAGCATTGTGATCGCCAATAAGCAAACCGGTAACCAACCCACAACAAGCACGCGTTGCACCCTGCTGAGCATTGCATTGGCACTGGTTATCAGCGGCTGCAGCTCCTCATCCTCATCGACTAACGATGGCAACGATACCTCCGACACAACAACAACCAGCGGCCAAACCACCGCCAACGACACAACAAATGGTGGCGCCGCCAATGACACCGACGCCGACCCCATCACCGATAACACTACAGACAGTACGGCGGGCAATACCGGTTCAACCACTGATCCTGCAGATACCAACAGCACCGAGACTACGGCCGGATCTACCGATGCCGATGGCAGCACAGATCCCGTCACTGGTGGCTCAACTGACCCAATAGCGGATCTGCCGCCTATTGTGTTAACGCCGCTGCCACAACCCCCAACTACCCCGGCACCATCTGCACAAGACGAGCCTATTCAAATTTCCGAGCCCATTAGCACGGTGACTGAATTTTTTGTTGTCAGAGATGGCGGCGGACCTATCCCCGACGATACCACCGGGCAATGGACACTGGAACAATTTAATGCCGGACTGCCCGCGCCCAAAATCACTAAACCCAACAGCGTCGACGAATCAACTAACCCAGCGCCTTTTTTCGAGGGCCTGGAAAATCAGACTGTGTTTGCAGGCGAAACGCTTGAAATCTTATTAAGACCAGTAGATTCTGATGGCACTAGCCCCGGCATGTTCCCGGAGTTTATTCCGCAGAATGCACAGTACATAGACAACTTTAATCGCACCAAAACCTTACGGTGGGTGCCGTTACAGCCCAACGTTGGCATTCATGAAATGAAGTTTACGGCAGTGGATGAACTGGAACCAGCTTATCGTGCGGAATACACGGTACTGGTGCAGGTGCTGTTGCCAGAAGATCAGTCCGGCATTGAGAACCTGCCTCCGGTCGTGAATGCAATGGAGCGACATACCGCACAGGTAAACGACCCCGTAGTCATAGAGCTTGTGGCAAACGACCCGAATGGCACAACACCGGAAATAGACGTATTGAATCCACCAGCCGGGGCAACGCTTGTTCCGCATCACACATGGCCTAACATCAGCGTACTTCGGTTTGTACCCAGCACGACAGGATTAATTGATCTGAATGTCATTGCCCGAGACGCGGTAGATTCAACCAGCTCAACAATAGAAACCATAGAAGTTGATGTCAGACCAGCGTCAGATTTCATTCGCGAAGGAGAATCTTTACGCCGGCTGGCAACAGCACGTGGCCTTCGCTTTGGTTTTGCGTCAAACCAGAATTTCTACCATCGGCCAGACGGTGCACTCTATGCACGGGTCGCCGGTGAGGAATTCAATTTCGTAACGCCTGAAAATTCCCTTAAATGGGGATTACTGAATCCGGTGCCCGGTCGGTATCGTTGGTCTGCAGCAGACAACCTTGTTAGCTATGCCAGAGTGAAAGGCATGGAAATCCATGGTCATACGTTGGTTTGGTATAGCCAGTTGCCAAACTGGATTAAGTTCTCCGACCCGCAAGATCGTGAAAATCATATGCGAGAATTTATCGACCGTGTGCTCAAGCGTTATGCGAACAATATTCCAGTATGGGATGTTGTCAACGAAGCGTTTGAAGACGATGGCACTTATCGCAACAGCGTGTGGTATGAGGCCATGGGCCCCGGCTATGTCGAGATCGCTTTTCGTCAGGCAAACGCGTCTGCACCGAATGCCAGACTGCTATACAACGACTACGATGTGGCGTGGAATGGTCCGAAGTCAACCGCGATGTTTAACATGCTTCAGGCATTGAAAGATCGGGACACACCACTCGACGGTGTTGGATTTCAGCTGCATATTTTTGCCGATTTTGACAAATTCGACGAGGTTGAAGCCAACTTCCAGAAAGCCGCCAACATGGATTTAGATATTTACGTGACCGAGCTCGACGTCTCTATGAACGATAATCACACCGAAGCACAGCAGGCTGAAGTCTATCGGCGCGTTCTGGACATTTGCCTGGAACAACCACGCTGCAAAGGGTTTCAAAGCTGGGGCTTTACCGATCAGTATTCATGGCGTAGCGCTTTTAATCCACTGATGTTAGACGATGCCTATCAGCCCAAGCCAGCCTATCGTGCGTTACAGGAACGACTCAGTGAAAACTAAGCTTTACGTGCATCAAGCAACAACGTAAAGCCAACACTTTAAATAGCGACACCATGGATTTGTCGCTCTACCACTTGCACAACTTATTTATCACTCTGTTTCAATGCCTGCTTTACTACTTATTGCTATCGGGTTTTATAACCGGCTCGCTCTGACCACGACGCAGTAGTCTGGCCAGTGTAAAGGAGGTTCTTGGCAAATAACGATAAGGCGCTTTCATCG
Organism: uncultured Granulosicoccaceae bacterium; assembly: GCA_937922945.1. Lineage (GTDB taxonomy): Bacteria > Pseudomonadota > Gammaproteobacteria > Granulosicoccales > Granulosicoccaceae > Granulosicoccus. The sequence goes on along the minus strand of CAKZUP010000147.1, from coordinate 3,897 downwards.
CCGTTTCCCGACCGCTGAACATGCGAATAAATCCAAACACGGCCAAAATAAGATGCGCTATTGCGATAAACACGAATAGCATTTCTGCACCAGATCGCTCCATGATTAACGATGCACCCAGTGGACTGGCAATAGCGCCGACACCATACATAAACATCAGCGACGCACTAATCTCGACAGCCTGTTCGGGCTTGGTAAAATCGTTGGTGTGAGCTGCTGAAAGCGAATAAACAGGAAAGGATACCAAGCCGAAAACCATCGCCGCAATGAATAGAGATTCGCGCGAGCTTCCGCCTATCGTGATCGTTCCCCAGCACGCCAGCACCGACAACAGCGATACACCGATTAACACCCACCGGCGATCATATCGATCAGCTACCCAGCCCACCGGTATTTGCGCTAGCGCACCGCCTAAAACAAACGCCGCCAGAAAATACGCTATATCGCTAATCGCCAGGCCCATTTGCTGACCATACACCGGGCCGACCATGCGAAACGATGCAGCCGTGACCCCTGCCACCACCACTCCCAATACACCCAGCGGAGACACTTTGAGCGTTTTTAACAGGCTTAAACGAGGAGCTGAAGGGATCACAGGTGCTACTTGTTTTGTTATTACTAACGGCAGTAAACACGCACAACACAATATCGCCAGTAAATTGTAAGAGACGTAATGCGCAGGTGTCAGCACCGCGATAAATAGCTGTGCCACTAGCGATGCCCCTAGATCAACCGACCTGTACACACCGAGCACACGCCCGCGATTCTGATTGGTCAGACTGGCTTGAAGCCATGCCTCAACCACCGTATAGCAACCCGCAATACAGAGCCCGGTCATGACTCGCAAGCCAGCCCACAAATAAGGGTCAATGTGAATTGGGTGAGCCGCGGCGCTGATCGCTCCACAGGCTGCAAAAGCTGCAAAGGCTCGGGAATGACCAACATTGCCCATTAGCCTCGGCGCCCACCAGCAGCCAACAAAAAAACCTAGAAAATGCGCAGAACCCAGTAAGCCGACTTCAGTTGTGGTAAATCCGCTTTGTAATCCACTCAATGCATCGAGTGACGAGATCGCTCCGCTGCTGAGTTGAAGTAGCCCTATAGAGAGAAACAGTGCTGCGAATGTGAATAGCGTGAGCAAGCTTAAGCATCTTCGTGTGCGGCACTGACTTTTACGCCATCATGCTCATCGACTATGGCGGTTAAGAGCATCGGTCGACAACACACTTGGCAATCTTCCACGTATTGTTGGTACTCAATGGAGCAGTCAACCGATACATCCAGTTGCTCTCCACAGTAAGGACAAGACAGCGTAAGCCACTCCAGCGAATGCATTGCTTTGCAGTGCCTAAACCTGCGTGACTGGTTTTTGTGTGAACAAAATTCGCAGCGCAACGATGGCAAAGATTACAAACCAGACCAACGACCACTCTGCAATGCTTAAACCGAGAAACCGCCAATTTACTTCCGCACAATTTCCGTCGCCTTTGAATAACAATTCAAGCGTTTTCAGCCAAGGCATATTTTCCATCCAGAACAACAGACCCGGCCCGCATGCAGGAACCTGGTCTGCGGGTAGATGCTGCAACCACACCTGTCGACCAGCTGTTGCCAACCCGCCAATGGTGGACAGAAAAGCAAGAAAACCGGCAAAGCGCATGCCCTTCCACGATCCGTTCAGGGCCATACCGACTACGGCACTAATACCGATGCAATAGTAGAAAAACCGCTGCGTCATACACAAAGGACAGGGATCCAGATATTTAACGTATTGCAGGTAGTAGCCATAGCCCAACAAGCACGCCACGGACAACAAAACCAAAAGCCAAACCCATCGATAAGTGGACGGTGGATTTAATCTGGCAACAGTATTATTCATCGCATCAACAACAGAAGTTAAACCTGCCAACAGTATAGTACGTGGACTACCACGCAGCACAAGCGAATGCTGAACTAAACCGTCTTGCCCTAAAGGGATAGACGCCCGCCTCGGTATTATTCCCGATACCGCTCAATCCTCTCCGATTCGGGATTATTACCGATTGGTACGGGTGAAATTGTCAGCCTTCCTGCATGCGTTACAGACACACTGTACCTACTTATTTAGACACACAACTCGTCGGGTTGGCGTTCATCCGAAAAGGGAGAAATTCATGAAGAGCAGAAAACAGCGATTTCGCAAAAACACACTTTGGATGGCGATGGCCACCAGTACACTTTTATTAGCTGGTTGCGGCGGCGGTGCAGGCTCGGACAGCAATCCTGAATTTGATGTGCGCAACACCGAAGCTCAGATAGAAGCGCCCCGCTCAACCATCGGCCTGACTGCCACGCTGCCACAGCGCATGATGAATCTGGGTATCCCGGTCGATATTGTCGTCACCGTCAGTGGCGAGACACGCACCATGAGCGAATCGGGCGATCTGTACAGCCTCGATATCGACCTGCCACTGTACAGCGACTACGCGTTATTCCTGGCCGCACAGCGCTCCTCAGATGGTCTTCTACTCGGCTCTGCTCAAACAACCCTGCGTACTCAGGGTGAAGGTCTAATGGAATTCGCCATCCCGCCACAGATTTTCAGCACCGACGCCGATGATGACAGCGATGGCTTTGACAACATCTCGGAAATTGAACGCGGCTCAGAACCCCGATTGCAAACCGCCGATTTTGATGGCGACGGTATCCCTAACGAGAGCGACAGCGATGATGATAACGACGGCATTGTTGATAGCTTTGATGCCTTTCCACTCGACGCCTCTGAAGGGGTGGATACCGATGGCGATGGCATTGGTGACAATCGCGACCGTGACGACGATAACGATTCCATTCTCGATGTAGACGACAAGTTTCCGCTGGACGCTAACGAGAGTCTTGATCTCGACTTGGACGGCATTGGTAACAGCGTTGATCTGGATGACGATGGCGATGGCACAATCGATCTGGAAGATCCGCAGCCGTCCAACCCGAACATCACGGGCAACGAAGACTCAGACGGTGATGGATTTCGTGATCTCGAAGATGCATTTCCATACAACGCCAATGAACACGCAGACGCCGATGATGACGGTATTGGCGATGTAGCAGACACCGATGACGATAACAACGGCATTCCCGACGTTCAGGACAACGCGATTGCCGTGATTCCGTTCTCTAACCGTATTCCATCTATCGATGGTGCATACGGTTGGTGGGAATGGAGTGACGCCGGACGTTCCGATAGCAAAGGTAACTACTTCAACATTAATCATCTGAACATTGACAACACTGGCACCTTCGTCGACGGCGCCGGGTCAACTGACTGGAGAGCATTAAGCAACAGCAGCTATTGGCGCGCCAAACACGATGGGGTAAATTTGTATGTGCTTGTCGTGATTAAAAACGAGCCTTTCTACGAACACATTAACGATTCAACCGATGTCTGGCACGACGACACCGCAGAATTGTATTTTGATATCGGCAATGACAAGAGCACCACGTATGGTCCTAACGATTTCCAGAGACTGTTCCGTTACGCTCACAATACCAGCGACAATATCTATGATGCCTTTAACTCGGCACCCGGCTTGGAAACGCACTACCGTTCAAGCCGTGCGATGGAAATGGCGAATCAGACGCAGTCGATCTATGAAATCAAAGTGACCTTGTCGTCTCTTGGCCTTGGAACCGAAGAACGTTTCGGCTTCGATGTGCAGTACAACGACGATGATGATGGTGGTGATCGCGATACGAAGTGGTCTTGGTTTGCACCGTCGTTCCAGGACGACAGCTGGAAAAACCCCAGCTTATTCGGAACGGCAATCCTTGCCCCCATTCGTAACAACAACGCTGATTAAGTTTTAACCCGGCAATACCCTTGCCTATTCGCCCCGTCTTTTGGCGGGGCTTTTTTTTACC
>CAKZUP010000146.1 GCA_937922945.1 uncultured Granulosicoccaceae bacterium | reverse complement strand
GGCGCAATGAAGAACGACAATTTCCCAAGCGAGCAAACACTTGAAAATGTCTATATCTTCGACACTGATACGCATACATGGACTATCGATGAATTCATCCCTGCGGACAGGCTTCGCAGCTCCATTGGTGTAGCCACATACAACAACAAGATCTATCTGGTTGGTGGCAACTTGAATGGCCATGCAGGGCCATCTGTGAATTGGTTCGACGAATATGATCCGGTCACTAAGCAATGGCGAGTATTGCCCGACGCTCCCAACGCTCGCGATCACATCAAAGTTGCTGTTGCCAACGGAAAATTGGTCGTAGCAGGAGGTAGACGCTCGAAACACCCAAATGTATTTGGTGATCCAGAACCAAAAACAGATCTGTTTAATTTCACAACCCAGGCATGGGAAACAACGGCAGACAACATACCAACGCTTCGATCAAGCACCATGACAGTTGCTATCGATGACGAAGTTATCGTTATTGGTGGCAGCTCTGGTACCCAATCGATTGCACACGCTGCGGTGGAAGCGCTGAACGTTATCTCTGGTAAGTGGCGACAATTACAGCCGCTGTTATTGGGTCGATTTGGTGGCGGCGCTGCAGTACTTGATAACAAAATTCACGTGGTAGCTGGCAGTGAGCGACGCGGCGTAAATAGTGACACGATCACTCACGAAACACTAATTATTAACAAAACACAAAACACCGACTAGCAGGTAATGCACACGATTCGTAAGCAGCCAAGGATGGCGATCTATTGGTGTATCGAAAAAGCTTCAGCAATGCTGCTTCGGCAATGGAACTGTCAGCCACAAAGAATGGTATGCGACGAAATAGAGATTAACGAACCGGTTTACTTTTTTGAAACAATGCAGATTTGATCAGCTACGGTGCGATCGTATGCTAGCCAATACCCCCAGCCCAATAAATAAAACACGACCACAGCACCAATTATCATATTGCTAAATCCCTATACGCAATGTGTTGGAAGCTTACATCACTGTGAACATACTAATGTCGCTTTATACCAAAAATCGATACATCATCGTTAAATACCGAGCTATGATTCCAGTTCGTTATATCCTTATCAACCGCCCTCAGCGTCGTTGATAATTCTTCGTTTTTGGTGTTTGTAATGACATCGCTCAGTCGTTTTTTCCCATATTCTTCATTGTCGGGTGAAAAGCACTCCGTGATGCCGTCAGAATACAGAAATACTGAATCACCCTTTTCCAATGTAAACTCGTAACTTGCGTATTCGATATCTTCAAACATCCCCATTGGAACACCGCCGCTTCCCACTTCCTGCAAGCTATTCTGATTGTGTGACCAATGCAGTGGCGCGGGATGCCCTGCCTGACAGAAACATATTTCACCGGTTTTGTGATTTAACAATCCATAAATAAAGGTAAAGTAATGGTTCTCTCCTGTTAAGCCTGCGTAATCGTTGTTTAAACTAAAAACGGTGCTTTCAACAGCCTGCGAAAAACTACCTGAAGACTCAAACTGTCTTACGCATATCCCTCCTTTTCGCGGATTCAGCTGTTTATGAATAGAATATGAAACCATAGCGGCAGCAGCTCCGTGCCCGGTAACATCGGCTATGTAAAAAGCCATAACCTCATCAGAGATCAAGAAGAAATCAAAAATATCCCCGGCAACGTACATAGCGGGTTTACTAAGCCCTCTTGCGTCGATATCACCAAATTGCGCAGGATCTGGCAGTATTTGTTCTTGCAGGCTTGCGGCTAATCTAAGATCGTGAGTTACGCTGTCATGCAAGCTATTGAGCATTAAAAACTGATCTTGTTTATCCATAAACTGCTGATGTTTTTCTTGCAGCGTACGAGATGCCTGTTCCAACTTATAGTGCGAATCTCTCAGTTTTTCATAAGACAAATACAGCTCACGAGACTTTGTTTCCAATAACTCTTCAGCCCGAAGCCGGCGAGCCTTCTCCCGTGCGAGCGCTCTTTCTAAAACCGTCGTTTCCATATTAGCAAGCTATTTAGGCTTCATCGTTAAGTGCAAAGTGCACGCTTTAGCACCTTTATGCATACACTCAGGGTGGTCTAAAGTGTAATCAGTGTCAAAATGCTTGGCTGCTCCGGCAATTAAACCTTCTGCCACACGGCATAATTTTCTCGGGGATGTGTAATACATGGTCAGCTCATTATCGTGTTCATCTTTATATTCAAATTCTGGCAATTGTGCACCCGGATGTAATTTTCTGACCTCAACGTGAATTACCCGATCAACGGTTAACAGAAACGATTTGAGCGTCATATCATCTGCGAAAAATTGGGGATTCTCATTCAAAAAACGTGGAAACATATACTCCCCGAATGCCTTCACTAAATCATCAACCGGTATACCGGATATCTCATGCGCTGCTGCAACAAGATCCATTAACTCCTGATCGGGGTAAGTATCCGCTGAAATATAGATTCCGGAATTACCGGTTTTCTCCAAAATCGCATCCCATGCTTCCAGCCCAAAGACTTCTTCGGCCATTTCCGCTAAGTAGTTGAAAATTACACCTTTCATTGAGTTAGCCTTTGATGTTGTGCAATCATTTCTTCAGAGCGAAAGTTCTAGTCGCCAACGATTGCAGAATTGTTATCGGCAGCAGCACGCTTGAGCCGTTAGGCCATGTAACCTACTGCCATCTATTCAAGGTCTATTGCTACACAAACCACACCATAAGCTGATCTAAGCGATAGCCTATGGGTTACATCAAAGGGGTTACATGAAAGGGGTTACATGAACTGGACACGCAGTATTCTGTTGTGCACCTGACGTTTTTTATATAAGACGGAACTACACCTAGTGGAGAAAAACTATTTTAAATACATCTAAAACATCATTTCTGGATTACAAACACCGCTCTTAGCGGATTACGCCACTATCAATTGCCTATCGCATCGATTAGTAACATTAATAAAATCTACTTGGTCGACAGTCTTTCAAAGTTTAATTTTATTCGCCACATCTTTTGACCGTTAATGCCTCCTCAACAAGGCGTACCAATGTCGGTACATCTTGCCGTGATAGAAGGTAACTATATGCAATTATCATTTTTCAAACAAAAGTTCGTGCGTTTGATAACCACCGCCACCCTCCCCATCACTATGATGTCCGCTTTACCGGCTTCTGCAGATGTTATGTTAGGCGCATCTCTTCCAAACGATGGATTTTCAAGAGAAGTCATCAGTGACTTCAACGCAGTTGTACCGAAAGACTTGTCCTATGTGAATGTTTTTTCTTCTTTCTCACACGATTGGGATAATCTCTATTGGCAATCCAAAAATGTTGTGTCAGAAGGTGCAATGCCCATGATCACGTGGATGCCGATCGACTTGCAAAGACGGTCTGACAATCTACTACCAGAAATTGCGCTGGGTATGTGGGACGACTATATAAATCAATGGGGAACCAAACTGATGGCCTGGGTCAATATGTACCCCGAATCGGAACGCCCACGATTAGCCATACGATTTGCCCATGAGTTTAATGGTAACTGGTACCCATACTCTAATTCGCCAGAGTTCTATCAGGCCGCATGGGTACATATTCACGACATATTCACGACGATGGGTGTTAATGATCACGTAGATTGGATCTGGAGCGCTAGCAGAACCAACGTGGATGATTACAACGATTTTACCCGATATTATCCTGGCGATGCCTATGTCGATTGGACATCATTGGATGGGTATAACTGGGGTTCTAATTACATAGCTGGTAACTGGAGCACGTTCAGCGACATTTTTGAAGAACCATATTCTATTTTGGTAAACAACTACCCGGACAAACCGATCATGATTGCCGAAACCGGAAGTGCGGAGCCTTATGATCTTCCCAATCGTTATTATGGTATGTATGGCGACAACAGCGATGCTTCTCGTTCGAAATCGGTTTGGACCGCTGACATGTTGTCACAATTAGAATCGAACTTTCCTGCCATTCGGGCATTAACCATGTTCAATATCAACAAGGAATTGAGCTGGTCTATGAATCAAGAGTACAACACCGGACTTGATAGCTGGATTGCTGAAACACAATCTGATTACTTTACAACCGATATCATTGTTGCTTCTACAATCAATGACGCAAACGCGTTAGCTGATGAGTCAACTGGTAAATCAAAGAAAGCACAAAACGCCAAAAACAAGAAAACTCAAACCACAGACAACGCAATCGAGCCATTGATGATCACATCCAATTTGAGCTTAGCGAGTAATACAGAAACCGTTGCAATGAATGACGGCCTGAAAAAATCGGTGAGAGCATTATCAATAATTGAACAAAAGCAATTAGCAAAGCGCATTAGAAAGGAGAACAAACTATCGAAGATAAAAAACAAACGAATGGCAAAAACGCTTAAGAATCTTTCAAAATCAAATCGAAAGAAATTAGTGCAGAACAAATTATCAGTCGTAGACTATTAACACTAA
>CAKZUP010000145.1 GCA_937922945.1 uncultured Granulosicoccaceae bacterium | reverse complement strand
ACGGTTTGCCGTAAAGCAGACGTTTAGAATGCCCGTGTTCCGGTTCAGCTTTTGGGCCGGGTTCGGCCCAAAGAAGAAATTCCCAAATATTTCCGAGCGTCTGCTTTTTTCCTTTTGCGAACTGGGTGAACAGTTCGACGGTCATCTATTCACTTTACAGCATGCTGAGACGGTGCTGGACACAAAAAACGCCGCAAAAGCGGGGTTTCTGTATTAGCCAGGTCGGCTAAAATGTGAGCAGAATTCTAGGAAAGTGTTTACTATTTGTAGGTACTTCTCAGAACGGCTTGTAGAAAACACGGAAAGGGCCGAGATAACTTATAGTAAAAGTACTAATTTCAAGAGCTTTCTTCATGAACAAAAAATATTCGGAAAATGTTGCACCCTTTATTGAATCTGAAATTGCCCTAGCGTCTAAGGCGAGGGAGAGTGGTGACATCAATACTGAATTTAATCATCTCGAAAATATTCATGTCGTCGGGCAAGAATCAACTTACTGGCACGTCAAGGCACATGTGTTAATGCTCTTCTGGGCGCTTAGAAACAATAAACCCAAAGAGATATTTGGCCAGTTATTCCGAATTATTGGAGCTGCAACTAAAACTGCAGTTGGTCTTGTTCCGCAGGGTAATACAGGTGGAGCAAATGTAAGCCCTTTCAAAGTCATGCCTATTAACACAGATCTTAAAGCAGTAATAACTAAAGCAAAGTCTCACGTTTAACCTTGTCCTGTGATATTGGAAAAGCTTTGCTCTAGCGGCCACGCATTGATCTAGCAATGCTACATGTTATGTTTTTTTCAATCGGTTTGACTGCGCTGATTTTCATTACAGCACTTATTTTATTGCAGCTTGTAAAAGATGACTTTCAGTTCTGGCCGCCCCCGAATCCTCAGTCGTGGCAGAAAAAGGTTTTTCGAGTACTTTTCCGTGTTTTTTTCTATTCGCTCGTTATTCTGTCCTTTGTAGATTTTCAATCTAGTTCTCTTTGGAGATACGTTGTTGGTAGTGTGTTACTAGTCGGTGGATTAGGTCTCGCTATGCGTTGGACAGGCTTTCTGGGATGGCGAAATTCTTTTGGTGAGCCGACAGGTCTAAAAACAACAGGTCCATTCTCTTGGAGTAGAAACCCAGTTTATATGGCGACTATTGTTGGAATGATGGGTTGGGCGCTTGTTGTAAATTCTGCACTTGTATCCATTCTTCTTTCACTTTGGGCACTGCTTTACATAGCAGCCCCCTTAGTAGAGGAGCCGTGGTTGGAGTGTGAATTTGGAGACGAATATCGAAGTTATATGGATCGGACGCCTCGCTATTTTCGGTTACTCAAATAAAACAAACTGTAAGTTGCCATGTTTGCTGTAGTGATGAAAACAGCACTAGGGCTCAGTCACGGGAATGTCTGTTACTCGCAATAAAATAGCGAACACTTCGCTTCAAACTGTTCACCTTTTCGCAGCCTGCGATCCTCTAAGCGGACTTTCACAGAAAAATAGCTTGTTCCGCTGTGGGGACATAGCACGCATTCTCAAGTATTTATAATAAGCTGCGAGCAATGCCCGCTTTGGAGATATAAAACGAACTTGCTATACCACGCGCACTATTGCAAGAGATAACTTAGGCTGATACGGTGTTACGACAAAGTCGCTCGGTAATTAAACCGACAGATTCCCTTGGTAATGACACTTTTACAATTAAAGTTATGTTGACTAGCTAAGTACAATAAATTCACACAAACTGCAGTTCACATATAAATATTCATGAGAGCAAAAAAAACTACTGCCTAAATTTGCCACTTTCCGCGATTCTTTTAGTTGCACCTTCAACAAGATCTACTAACGAAACCCAATCCTTATCATCGAAGTTCATGTTGATACGGTTGAGGGTTTGGGTTTTTATGTCTAATTCGTTGAGGTTTGTTGTCATCAGTTCTATTTCAGTGACTCCGAATAGGCGAGCCAACCTATGAATTGTTGTCCATCCAGGGTCTTTGGTGCTCTGTGTTTCTAGTTTCGCTATTAAGCTTCCGGAACATCCAATATATCGAGCTAATTGTTCACGCGACAACTGCATCTTATTACGTAGATGGCAGATATTTTGCGCAAGTATGTTTAACTGACTGCTCATTGTCTCAACACGTTTGTTTTTAATTTCTACACATATGTAAAGTTCTACATTGTTTTCCAAAACTATCATGCGAATCTGTTCGCATTTATTTAAATAGATACCAAGATAATTTGATACATAGATCACGGTTACATAGCTGATAACACTATCGTCAGTTTTCACACTTATACGATTCATAATTATGAGGTGAGGTGTGATCGTTCCGGCTGTGAGGTACATTTATCGAGTACCAAGTGGGGTATGAATGAGACACTGATTTAATTGATGTCTATTCAATAATAGTAACTAGTAGTGAAGTGGAGAAAAGTATTGACTGCCACAGCTGATAATTTGATTGATAGATTCAGTATGGCTACATGCATTCGCGGGCCACACTCAATACCAAGATCACGTCAAACGAAAAATCAGTTCCATCGACTTTTCAGCATTAAGGCTGGAAATAGGTTGGTAATGGCAGAATCTGGATTGGAGGCCGACGCGATCATTTGGGCAGAATCGCAGGTTGATATTGTATCACTGTGTGAGCAGCCGATCCGCATCATGGGCGTCATCGAAAAGAAACCTTACTACACATTTGATTTAGGTGTGCGTATGAATTCCGGTGAAGAAGTGCTCTACGAAATTAAACCCACTCACCAGTTGGTTGAATCTGATAATGGAAATGCATTGCCCCGCAATTGGGACTACATAAGTGCATGGTGCGGTAAAAATGGTTATACCTGCAAGGTCATTACAGACACGTTTTTGCAGGAAAATGAAATGCTGATTTCTAATTGGAGAACACTGATTGGGTTTGTTCGGATTGCCGAATCAATGTCTGATAAGAAGCTATCTGAGAAAGTGTTGGATATTATTACTCACGCTCCAGAAATAACCGTAGCGAGTATTGATGATTGTCTAAGCAACCATGACACCCAGTATGTTATCGCCACTATCGCAGGTTTAATGCACAAAGGACAAGTTACCGGCGGGTTGGATACTACTGCTTTTGATTGGCGAACAGAGCTTCACGCCATATGAGAAAATCATTAACGACATTCATAGAACAGTGGGGAGATCAGTGGGTCGATCCTGAAAACTGGGATCCAGTTTATACATCAGAATTGTCGACAAACGACAAGTCTGTGTATCTTAAAAGGAAAAAGGCTTTACAGGCGTACTTATCGTCTAGTATTCCGCTGGAAACCATTTCTGAAAACACTGGCATAAGCAAATCCGAACTCTATCGGATAGTCCGAAGAGCGTTTATGACAAGAAGCGACGGACAACCGGTTGGTTACTTGGCTTGTGTACCAAGATACAGAGTAAAAGCTTACGAAAGAACATCTGCGGGTAAAACTGGTACAGCTGGTCTTATGGTGCAATTCCTTAATTCGCAACCCGAATTGAAAAAACTGCTAGACGATATGGCCCTGGGTAAATCCAAAATCGATCAGACTGTACTCCGAGGTCGTAATATCAAACGTGTTTGGTTACATTTTCGGACTGCTTGCCAGAAGCAGGGTATAGATTTATCCGATACATATCCCTTCACCAATGTAGATGGTGGTAGAGAGGCAATAAGAAACTATGTCAAATCAGTCCAGCTTATGGATTTCGCGTCCAGTGCGAGAGTTATCTATGGCGATAGTACAGGCAAGCTAGCGCGGGAAAACGGCACTGTAATCCCTAAAATACCCAAGAAACCGTACTCAATCGTACAAATGGATGGACATAAAATCGACGGTGTTTTTGTTCTAACAATGCTTGATGCTCAAGGTGAACTCGTTGAGCTTCCATTGTCGCGCTTATGGCTTTTAGTAATGATCGACTTATCTAGTCGATGCATACTAGGTTACCACATCAGTTTATTGGAGAACTATAGTAGTGAGGATGTATTGTCGTGTTTTGCATCGACTTTAGAAACGTGGAAATCGAAAGAAATAGAGGGCGTCTCTGATGCATATCGAACAGACGCGGGGCTTCCTTCCGGTGTTATTGATGCTTGTAGATGGAGAGCGTTCGATAAATTACAGTATGACAATTCATGGGCTCATCTATCGGCTTGGGTACAAGAGCGTATGATCGATTGTGGAGTAAACGAGATAGTTTCGATTAAACCAAGATCTCCGCGCTCAGATTCCATCGTTGAGCGTTTCATGAAAACATTTGAGCAAGTATCGTTTCACCAGTGGCCGAATACCACCGGCTCCAATAGCTCCGACCCGCGTAGACGGAACCCAGAAAAGGCCGCAAAGCGGTTAAAAATTGGTATGGACGAGCTGGAAATTGCAACCGATTTATGCATTGCCAACTACAATGCCACCCCGCATGAGTCATTGAATGGACGTTCTCCGATGGAGTTTTTGCGTTATCGTTTGAACCACTCCAATGACATTCCTCGCTATGCGCCATCTAAAAGTATGGATGGGCTCAAGCTGTATGAACGTGATTTTCCTAGAACCATTCGGTCCTACCTCTCACAAGGTCATAAGCCTTGTGTACGATTTATGAACGTTCGCTATACCAGTGCCACACTCAAGGAGCGGCCAGATCTACACGGTTCAAAAGCCGTGTTTCGTGTGAACATCAAGGACATTCGGACTGGTTTGTTGTTCTTAGAATCGGGCGAATGTGTTGGTCAATTGAGCGCGGAGGATCGGTGGCTTGAGAAAGCGCACTCTATTCACACTCGCCGGGCTATAGCCAGATTAACAAAGCATAAAAAATTGTTGAGCGATAGCCATCAACCTGTAACTGATTACATAAATTACCTTGAGAATCGCGCCCAGTCGTTACGTAGAGCACGCAACCGGGTGGTAAAAGTCACCAACGATGCCAAAAATGATGATCGTATTGTTAGCAATAGACAACTAAAGAATGTAGATAAGAAGCAGTTTAAACGAACTCGATCAAAGATAACGTTAACAGCAACGGTATCGAGGTAAACATGATGATAAACTCGGTCGTTGCCTCCTTTTCAGATTCCACGCCTGTTGCGAGAACCTCTATTACCTTGACAAAACACCCCTTGGACCGTGACCAGGCGGTTTTACCAACACTACCTTTGGAGGAATTTGTTAATGTACTCAACGACTGGTTAGACAGCCGGCTAACTGGCGCCATTGTTTGGGGAAATCAAAGAGTCGGTAAATCTGAGGCGATAAAATACCTGAAAGCCAATGGAGCAGAGTTGCTGGGTTGTACCATTCCTATGGGCTCTGTTAGCGTTTCAGATCCAAGCGCTACAGCTCTGACGGAAAATCGCTTTTTTGGAGCGCTGCTCGCTGCATTGAACTACGCGTCTCCGCAATCGGGCACTGCAGCAGTCAAACGTCATCGATTGATAGACCTAATTCAGGAGCGCGTCGCATCGGCCAATGAATATCGGTTTCTTCTGTTTATAGACGAGGCGCAATGGCTAGCGAACATTCAGTATCGATACCTTATGGACTTGCACAATCAATTAAAGATTGCAGATGTGCATCTTGTCTGTATTTTGGTTGGACAGCCAGAGTTACTCACTATAAGACAGGAGATGCGTAACGCAAAACAAGCACATTTGCTTGGACGGTTTATGGGTGCGTCACACCAGTTTACGGGTGTGTGCAACGACACTGAATTGAATCGAATTGCCCACGCTCTTGATGCGCAATCAGAGTTTCCAGTTGGGTCTGGAGTTAGCTATACGCAGCACTACGTGCCTATGGCATTTAGTAATGGCTGGCGTATGGAGCAGGTTACCCCTTTAATTTGGAAAGTGTTAGACCAAGTTTTGGAAGCAGAGAATCTGCCGAAATGCCCAGAAATACCAATGAATGCCAGTATGGCGCTCATTGTGTGGCTTTTGCACCAATTGGCAAAGCAGGACTCGCCGAATCTGGAACTTGATCCGTTGCTTATAAGTGAGGGCGTGTATAGACGCGCTCTGATTCCGATTAAAGACAATATAGAACTTTATGTAGGCTGATCGTGCATTGTAAGTCTCTAACATGACTGGCTCATTTATCGGTACTGGTGGCTGGGATCCGATGGGACATTCTGCGTTATCTGTTTTTAACCGGATGTGCTATACCAACCGACTGAATTTGTCGGAAGCCGGCAGGCTGTTCGGAAAAAAGGAGGCTCAAACCTTCAGTGGTGCACGACGAAACAATGTTGAACATCCGGATGGCATTCACCCTGAGCGATTGTGCATTCACAGCGGTTGGGCGGTATCTGCGCTACGGTACTCATTTAGCGATGTTTATGCGTTAGATCCTCCTTCATCTGAGAAAAACATCAGATACAAAGCGAATCGTTTGAACACCGGCTTGAAATCCAGGGTTACGTTGTGCGAACGTTGTGCATCGTCAAGTACTCATCTTCTGTTCCATCAACTTATAGGTTGGTCTCATTGTCCAATACACAAATGCCCGCTAATTGATCAGTGCCCTCGCTGTGAATCTGATTTCGGTCCGTATCAGATTGATACGAACTATCAGCGCTTGCTGACAAGCTGCTTTACCTGTGGTTGGCAGACTACCAAACGCAGAGAAGTTGCGAAACACGTTTTCCCCGAACTACGAACCTATTTGTCTGAATACACGCAATGGCTTGAGGAACTCCGATTTGTTATCTCCGGTTACTGCGAGAGCAAGGTCGTGTTCGGTGAATATCACCCGATCAATGATCTCACTAAATTAGAGCAATTGGTACCGGGCCCAACATGGCTTCGAGAGTGCCTTGATACAAACCCACGAATCCTAGTCGATGAGTCAACATTACCCAACGTTCAGTACGCACCACGCCCAAAGAAAAATGCTCGCCCGCTGCCAAATAGAATCTTTGTCCATGATGATCAACCAGTCGGGACATTTCTCTCAACCTTGAGCTATAGAACTCGATTGATAGTCGAGATTATGAAAGTAAAACTTGACGAGTTTGCAGTAAGTGCCGACAGACTTGAGCAAGTAACGGAGTCAGATGATTTTATGAAACGCGTATATGAAAACGCATACTCATCGACTACGGTGCGAAGCTGGATTCGTTGGGAGGCGATGCTTGACAAGCTTTTTCCAGGGATTTCACAGATAGATAGAGAGCTGTCTAGTATGCCAGTGGATTGCTTAATCTCCGGATCAGCATACGATATTTGGCGCCACAAAGGTGCTGGTAGGCTCTGCTGGCAAAAAGATAATGGTGATGTTGTTAATGAAGCTTTAGTGAATGAGCTCAGCACTAGTTGGTGGTATCTGCACCTCATTGAGCGGTTTTGGCTTATTTGGGGTAGAACGGTGCTTGATTCACATGCACCCATACTTTCATCCTCCTACAAAGACACATTAGACGTTGAAAGTCCGGCTGTTAGCTCATTAGGATCATTCTCTATTTTTCTTGTAGAGAACGTTGGATGTGACGTGTTAGTAAAAACGCTGAGTACCATGTGTGAATCTGAGTCTTTTCAGGATTTTGTTCATTCGCGTCAAATCTATTCACACCTAACAGGAGATGAAAAACACGAGGCAGACATCAAAGTTTGCGAATACTTAGGATCCGACCCGTCGATATTGCAACATGAGTTGGCTATAACAAAACAACATCAAATGACAAGTAAGCGTGTTTACCCAACGAAGTAATTTCCAATCGTTCCTGGAAGTGAAGTTAGCAAGATAGCTGATATGTCTGCGATAGTAAGCTTGTGGACCAACGTACTTTCGTTTAGTGTGCAAAGTTTATAAAAAGCTATTGTTTGGCAATGGGACCTACAGCTCGATAAAGAACATCGCTAGACACGGCTGTAATTGTTCCATCTCTATCGCTCTGTTCAATAAGAAAACCAATTACAACAGGGGACCGGTTTAAAGCCTCATTTTCTCGTGATCCGCAGAATAGCAAAGGGCCTCCACTTAATCCGTTTGGCTGCGGTGCGTTATTGCTATTGACCACACGATCTCGCTGTTCCCAGTAGGGAACATCACCACGATTAAATGGAAATGTAACGTGTATAGGAGGATCCGGTTTCGCACGTGGCGGTCGAATAACAGGCTGAATACCGTTACTTACCACGGCATAGCTGGTGGGTTTGGCTCTGGCTCGTATTTCAATGGCTCTGCGATCATGTTTTTTATTAAGGTAACCGCTGATTAGGGCAACAAAAGGATTGGCATAGTCTGAAGCCGGCAGCATAGGTTGGATACGCATTGGGTCTATCAATGCACTTTCTGTTGGCGATAATTCAGCAACTGCAAGATCGATATCAATATCGGGTGCCCATGTATTTTCGTTTTGGTTAAGATAGCGCCAGTCATACCCATTTAGCTCCATTGACCTCCATCCAGGTCCAATGGGAGAAAAGGCAAGATTCCCAATGTTGTCTTGGACAACATGGGCTGCGGTAACCATAAATACTCGACCTTGAGATTGAACAATAGACAGTGTGCCTCTGGCCGATCCAAATGTTCGTGGTGGTGATCTAGGTGTTTTAACAAAAATAGGTGTGCAAAACACACCATATTTTTGCAATATATTTTCTACCATTGCAATTTCAGTGTCGGTAAGTTGCCGTATTTGTTGGTATGACGGCATGCGATTTACCTTGAACTGGCACGATCAAGTAAATCAACTAATTCTGATTCGATGTGTGGCGGTGCTGGGTAGTGCTTAACTTGACTCAAAAATTCGTGACCATTAATCCAGGCACCATACAAGGATTGACCTATTGTGTGGGCAGTATCGATAACCGATTCAACAGAGTCGGTATCGACTGCTCCGTATAGCTCCTCTATCGTTGCCTTAGTTATACCTAAATTGGTATGTGCTGCTATTTGATGGCGTATAGGATGTATGTGCGAAATGACGATCTTTCGTGACGGGTCACATAACGTAATCAGTTGATTAAAATCGGCTTCATTATTAAATGTAGCGGCTCCAGCGGCGTACGAATCGGCTGTTTCTTGTGTCCAGGAGCTGCTGCCGTGTTGTTGATTCTCTTTCAATTTGCGAGCGGCAAGATGTCGCTGATCAAAATACCCTTTGAATGTCTTGCAGTCAGTAATCAATTTGTCTAAGTTAAATGCGGATGCTGACTTGTCAAACAGTTTGGCTAAGCCAAGAATATAGGTGTTTTGCATGGAGTACAGAGTGGCTGCCCAAAAACTGCTATGTATGTTAATGGTTTGAAAGTCATGCTGCGATGCTAAGCTGTGAATCGCTTTCCAGTGATAGTAGGCGAGTGCGAGTCGATCCACCTCTCCTTGAAGCTGTTCAATTCGTGCATATACCTCTTCTTCCGTCATAAATCGTGCGCCTGGATGATGATTTTTAATCTTTAATCGTTCTCTTATTTGCATCAGTTTTCAATGCAAGCGTTAATCGTTCAATTTGAGTGTCCTTCTCAGCGAGTCGACCAGCAAACTCTGCGATGCGTTGTTCATACCCTTGCTGAGTAAGCACAGCCTGATCGTGTGCCAGCTGTGTTGAATGCAATTCTTTCAACCTTATTGTTGCCTCGTTTTTTAGTGTCTTTGCTTTTGAGTTCAGTGCTTCGTGCTTTTCTAGCAGCACGCGATGATCTGTGTCCAGCTGTTGTAGGGATTGATTGGATTTTTTTAACCGATTTTCTAATTGTTCTTGTTTCTTTGATAATTGTTGTACTTTAGTTTCTAGCGACTGCTCATGGTGTGTTAGTGCATTTATCTGCACTTTCTGAGCAGCATCCGAACGAGCATGTTCTTCTGATTGCTTCTGAATTTCCTGTTGAGATGAAGCTAATTTAGCTTGCAATGCGTTGATTGCTGCCTGTCGATCAGACAGTTCACTCGTAGCCTTGTTGTGTCTTTCAGTCAGAATAATGTGCTCAGCTTGGAGCGTGTTGAGCGTCTCTTGTAACTTCAGTGCCTCCTTGCGCGTAGTCTTTACAGCCGATTCAGCTGTATCGGCTCGAAATGTCAGCAGTTCGCCAGCGCGTTGTTGTTTGTCGAGCCGTTTCTCCGCATTGGAGATTCGAGAACGCGCGGAGCGCTCGATCTCGTCAACCCGGTCATCGGCCAGCTGCGCTGCTTCAGCGGTAAGGCCGCCCATGATTTCGTTGATCAAAGCGAATAGCTTGTCATAAGCCGGCTCGGAGAAACTCGGTTGGTCACTGGTAAGCGCTTTTTCTAAAAAACGATTGCGATAGTTCGACAAGGTAGAGTTACTGCCGGAACCCAGGTGTCGCCGAATAGCGCGCTGTGAGGGCAGTCGACCGGAGCCATCACTCAGCGTTTCAATGGCTTTTTCATATTGTTCGTAGCTGACGCTCGCTGGGCGGCCCGCAGTTGTTGAGGTCTTTGTTATTTCTGTATCGGTAGTCATAGGGAGTATGTCCAATAGCAGTTGCACTGTGACTATACGCTTATTATTAGCGTAACGAAAATAATAACGTAACACAAAACGAAACGATATTAAAAGATGTTTACTTCTGATAACTGCCATTGTCGGAAGTAATAAGTTATTGATCTGCTATTATTGATTGATGACAACAAAATTGAAATCGCCCGAGGCATCAAATCTATCTGACCGGCGTAATCTGGCATTGGAAGCTGCGCGTCGTTACGCTAGTCAAAGCAGGGCAAATAGCACTTGGCGTACCTATGAAAGCGCGTGGCGAGTTTTTGAGGATTGGTGCCAATCTGTATCACTTTCCTCGCTACCCGCTGAACCCAATACAGTTGCTATGTTTGTAGGCAGCCAGGCTGATGCTGGCTTGTCTCCTAGTACGCTATCTCACAGATTGGCGGCAATTCGCCTGATGCATTTAGGGCAGGGCCAACCTTCTCCACACAATACATTGGCAGTGCAGGAGGTAATGCGTGGTATTCGTCGCCGAAGTGCGAAGGCAGGTCATCGGCCCGAGAAGAAAGCGCCAGCAATTGACAAGGTAGTAAAGAGAATGGTTGATCAGCTCGATATTGAATCGCTAAGGGGCAAGCGAGATCGAGCGTTATTGTTATATGGTTTTGCAGGTGCTTTACGTCGTTCAGAGTTAGTCGGTATAGATGTCCACAATATCGAGGCACATGAGCGAGGTCATTTGCTCACGATACCGTTGTCAAAAGGGGATCAAGAAGGGAAAGGGCAGGTTATCGGCATCCTTTCGCAACCAGAATCTGCTTATTGCCCTATTGCAGCAATTCAAGACTGGACAACAGCTGCTCGAATAACCAGTGGTGCGCTATTTCGTCGTTTTTTTCGCAACAATAAGCTCGGAGAGCAACGGCTAGGTGATCGTTCGGTTGCCGACATAATAAAGGATTTAATCTTCCAGCTAAAAGACCCAACGCTTGACTATAAGCATTTTTCGGGACATAGCTTGCGACGTGGATTTTTGACAAGCGCCGGCCAATCGAACGCTGATTTATTAAAAATGATAGCGCAGTCTAGGCACTCAAGAATCGACACCGTCTTGGGTTATGTTGATGATCCGCAGCGGTTTGAAAATCATGCAGCGAAGAATCTGCTTAAGTAATGTGTGTCTTTACGGCTTCAGATGAGGGCTGTTTAGCTCTGAAGAAATACGTAGCAGGATAAAGTCCATGAAGAACATCTCCATAGAGGACGTTGGAGGTAATCAAGTCTGCTGGCAATCTGAAGGTTCAGGTGGTCACGGGAAAAAACGTCAAAGCGCCACAGACGTTTCATCAAGTCTCCGAAAGTCATTTTCTCTGGATAATATGGCATCAGGAGAAGTGCAGTTTCGAGATGCTCAGCTCGGTGCGCTACACGCAATTCTCAGCTGCCATTTTGCTGGTATAACATCACCAAAAACCATAGTTATGCCAACCGGCTCAGGTAAAACTGAAACCATGTTGGCCGCTTTTGCCCATCACCCAGAACTCACGCTCGTTGTTGTCCCGTCTGATGCATTACGCCAGCAGATTGGCAATAAATTTGTGACCTTAGGAATTTTACCTAGCTGCAACATTGTAAGCGGTAATTTTTTTACACCTATAGTCACCTTGCTTAAATCTACAATTGAATCAACTGAGATTTGTGTTGAGTTAGCAGAGTGCAGCAATGTGATTGTCACAACAGCGGCTGCTCTAAACGTGCAGTCAGACTCCGTTCGTGATTGTCTTTTCTCTCGATGCAAGCAAGTTTATTTTGATGAAGCTCACCATGTTGCTGCCAAAACATGGTTAGCTGTTGTAGAGCGCTTTTTCGACAAGCCTGTACTTCAATTCACTGCAACTCCTTATCGAGAAGATCGACTTAGATTAACTGGCGAGATTCTTTACACCTATTCACTCCGACGAGCGCAGCAAGATGGGATATTTGCCAAGATAAATTACCAATCTATTTTCAGCGATACTAACGTTGATCGAGCCATAGCTAAAGCCGCAGTTGCTGAGTTGACTTCAGATTGTGATTCGAATCTTGATCATATTCTAATGGCTCGTGTGACTTCAATTGCTCGAGCAAAGTCGATTTTGGAGATTTATAAAGAACTAGGTCCTAATTTCGCACCAGTGAGGCTCGATAGTAAATTGAAGCCGACTGAGCGGCGAGACGCATTAACTGAGATTAAGCAGCGACGAAGTAGAATCATTGTATGCGTTGACATGCTCGGCGAAGGATTTGATATGCCACAATTAAAGATTGCGGCTATTCACGACCCGCACAAGAGTCTATCAGTGACCTTACAATTCATTGGTCGGTTTACACGTACTGCATCAGAAGATCTAGGCGAAGCTACGATATTTGTTCCTCGTGAGATAATTGGAATAGATGAGCGGTTACAGAAACTATATGCCGAAGACAGTGATTGGAATGAAGTAATTCATGATTTAAGTGACATTGAAATAGCGAGTCAAAAAGCGAGAGATGAATTCGAAAGCGGATTTGATTCGGGTCAGATGCCGACAGAACTGCGATCGATCAAACCGAAGATGAGCACTGTGGTGTACCGCTCTGAAAACCTTGGATGGCATCCTGATAAGTTATCTGAATACGTAGACCTCAAGCGTGTACTTGGAAATCGAGCTGTTGTGAATGATGCGGATCGTGTCCTATGGTTCGTAACCGAGGATATTTCATCAATCGATTGGGGTGATTTCCCAGAAAGTGAGCAAGTCTTTTATGCCTTACACGTTGTGTGTTGTGATCCAGCGACAAATTTAATGTACATAAACTGTTCGGAAAACAATGGCGATTACTTTGATCTTGCTAAGGCTATTGGTGGAGAGGAGGTGTCGCTTGTTAATGGCAACGAGACATTTAGAATTTTACACAAACTCCAACGTCGGATAGCCAAGAACGTAGGCTTGCTTGATATCATCAATCGAGATCGTCGCTTTATGTTCCTTATGGGAGCAAATGCCACAGAAGGATTTGGAACAACGGCTAAGCAGAAATTGAAAACAAACCTATTTGCGAGTGGATTTGCAGATGGTCATAGAGCAAATTATGGAGTTTCAAGAAAGGGGCGCGTATGGAGTCACGCGAAAGCACCTGATATTTTTGCCTGGGTAGCATGGGCGAAAGAGGTGGGCAGGTATGTTGTTGATGAATCTATAGAAGTAGAATCGGTGATGAGTGGTTTCATTATACCGGAACGGCTAGATTCAAGACCATTGCTTGTTCCGCTTGGAGTGGAGCTCGTTCCTCAAATGCTTGGTTCCTTGACTAATCCAGCGGCTATTAAAGAAGGCCAAGAGGAAAGTGCTTTGTTTGATGCAGATTTATTTATCCATAATTTCTCGGATACTGACCCTATAGTATTCGATGTCAAAACTGATCACTCAAGCTACCCATTCGAAGTGATTTTTGACTCGAAGGGTGTTTCTTACAAGTCTTTAGGGGCTGATCCATTAGTCATACACAGTAGGAGTGAATCAAGCCTTTCGTCATTGCTCAATGAGCTCGGTGTGATTGTGCACTTTGAAAAGGAATCGGTATTGAACGAAGATGGAGATCTATTGCAACCTGACAGGGCTTCTCCAAGAATTGCGTTAGACTCAATCGAAGTTGGTGATTGGGCTGGAATCGATATAAAGAAAGAGTCGCAAGGCCCGGATAGAACAGAAACCACTGTGCAATTTCGCACAATCGAAATACTAGCCGACGAGCAAGAATGGGATGTCATCATAGATGATGACGGAGCAGGTGAGGTCGCGGACATAGTGCTATTGCGGAGCACGGAGAGTGAGATTTTTGTTCTACTAGCTCATTGTAAATTTTCCAGTGCGAAAAAACCTGGTTGTAGGTTAAAGGATTTGTACGAAGTCTGTGGACAAGCCATAAAGTCTTATAAGGCGAAGTCTGACATTGATCTTCTGCTTAGAAATTTGCTCCGTCGGGAGAAAAACAGACAAGAAAAGTATGGTCATACAGGATTTATTAAGGGAAATCGACGAGCGTTGCTGAAGCTGGCAAATCGCAATCGTTTCTTACGGCCCAGTGTAACGGTTTTGGTCTCCCAGCCAGGTTTGTCAAAAGCAAAGTTAAATTTGCCCGTGTCGGAGCTTCTCGGTTGCACAGAGCACTATCTTAGCGACACCTGTGCAAGTAAATTACGAGTTCTTTGCAGTGAATAGGCCTATCCATAATTTTTCGTAGTTGTTTACGGCTCGTTGCCATACTGAGCAAAGAAAAATCAGAAATTTAGAGCGCGTTAAGCAGGACTTAAATTAAGCTCGTAAATAGGCTTAAAACAGGGCTTAAATAGAATTATTATATGTCGTGAAATAAATACAAAAGTGCCGCAATAAGTGGCTAGAAATGTACGCACAAATTAGGTCGAAAATACGATAAAAAAACGCTCAGATTGACGTAATTATAGAAAGCCTAATAAAACGATTTTGAGATTAAGTTCGCTTTCATGGGCAGGTGAAATAACTTATGCAAGTGGCAAACAAGTGATTCGAACTGGGTCATTTTCTAGTAACAACTGAGAAGCATCGACGGTAGCGCTTCTCTTCCCCGCAATGAGTACTACAAAATGAAAACTAAAATGAGGCGTTCAAAAGGGGTGAAAACACCGACTTAAAGTCCTTATTTTTATGCTTGAAAAGTCCTTAGTTTCACTAGGAATGACAGTCCATACATACGCTAAGTTTTGAGTATTGCTAAAGCGTCTAAACCAAGTGCATATTCTTGCTCTTTAATTCCCGACTTTTGGTCCTCAAAAGTGCTGAGTATTGCTAGGAATCACA
>CAKZUP010000144.1 GCA_937922945.1 uncultured Granulosicoccaceae bacterium | reverse complement strand
AAGAGATTCTCAGACGATCTTGACATCATCTAGCCAGTGTAGATTGGTGTGAATGTAGATGGGTGTAAACTCATCGACACACAAGAAAGAGGCCGCTTCGTAGCGGCCTTTTTTGTGTCGCTAATTTGTTACCATAAAAGCACCTGGGCCAGTTGTAGAGCCTTAATGCTAACCGCAGTTTAATCGTAATGAGTATGAGAACTACTTTAATCAACCTTGGGGCATCTCGATAAACATGCGACGGTTGCTTATTGTCTGTAACGATTCGTGGTTCTTTGCATCACATCGTTTACCTATTGCGAAAAGAGCGATTCGTGATGGATATGAAGTGCATGTCGCAGCACGCAACGATCACACCTCAGAGTTACTCACTCAAGCCGGTTGTATTCACCATACCTGGAATTTAGAGCCAAGAGGTAAGAACCCTGTTACTGAGCTACGTTCAGTTTTCAGCTTGTACACAATAGCGCGCGCAGTAAAGCCGGACTTGATGCATTTAGTCACTATTAAACCAGTGATCTACGGTGGTATTGTTGCGCGGCTGGCGCGAATTCCTGCTGTGGTGTATGCGATATCAGGTATAGGATCGGTGTATGTCAGCACTGGCACGAAAGCGGCGTTGATCAGGAAGTTTGTGAAGAAGTTTCATCGATTTGCGTTAGGGCATAAAAACTCGATTGTTATATTTCAAAATAAAGACGACAGAGCAACGCTTGAAAATAATCTGAATCTACGGGATAAAAAGAGCCTGATAATCGATGGGTCCGGTGTCGATCTTAATGAATTTGCGTATTCTGATCCACCGTCAGCGCCTCCAGTGGTGCTATTGCTGGCAGCAAGATTGTTGCGAGATAAAGGCATAGGAGAGTTTGCGCTAGCGTGCCAGAAGTTACTGGCCAAGGGGTACAACATCGAGCCGAGAGTCGCTGGTGGTCATCTGGCTGATGGCAACCCGGCTGCCTACTCGAAGCGAGAAGTAGCTCAGCTGGCAAGCGAGACCGGTGTGAATTTTCTGTCGCATCAGGATAACGTTGTTGCGCTGATGCGAGACGCTCATATTATCGTCTTACCATCCTACCGTGAAGGTTTTCCAAAAGTGTTGATAGAAGCTGCGGCCGTCGGCAGGGCTGTGATTACTACCGATGTCCCTGGTTGTAGGGATGCGATAGAAAACAATCGGACTGGTCTTCTGGTTCCAGCCAAAGATGTCGATTCCTTAGCGCAAGCAATGGAGACGCTTGTTGAGGATGAGCAACGACGCGTAGAAATGGGTATAGCGGGAAGAGAAATGGCTGAAGCCAGGTTTTCCATAGACGTTGTTGTCGATGCTCATATTGCCGCTTACAACAGTTTGATGAAAGATACACGATTTAGCGAAAGCTAAAAACTGGGTGCGTAGACTGTTGCTACGTTAGTGAAAAGGCCACATTGCAGTAACCGAATTTCAACAGTGCGCTTTTTACAGGTATGCAGTGATAGTAGGTGGTACATGTCCTTTGTATTCCCTTGTCAGCCTTGACAAGGATTAATCAACCACAAAATGGCGCAACAGCGAGTGCGCCCGGTTTTAACTATTTGCTAAAAACAAATTCGTTACAACCCAGACCACCAGCTTCTGTTTTCAGTTTTTGGAGTGTAAAACCACGTTCTTTAAGGTAATCGAAAATTTCCTCTGGTTTGGCCACTTCAAATGGGTATCCACCTATCCAATCGATGGCGTCGTACCGGAAGCTCATACCTCTTCCTTCTTTGCCGTACTTTCCGATCCGTTCACTAAAAAAAGCATGTGGTTTTAGTTGGATGGTATAAATCAGCAATGCCCTCAACTCTCGAGGCGCCATCACGCAAATCGCATAGGGAGTTTTAAGTAGGTTTGGCAGTTTGTTATAGATTTTTTTCAGCGCTAGCCAAAGCCGACTCTGTCCGCCTTGGTCATTGTAGATGGCCAGGAAAAACTGTCCGTCATTGTCGACGCGTTGTTGAGCATTGTTTATCGCGTTCCACATATCTCCTGTGTGGTGCAGGACACCCCATGAATAAACGATATCGAATTGACCCAACGATTCCATGAAATCCGCATCCAGCACGCTGCCTTCTTTAACGGTCCATTCGTTTTCGCCTGAGTGATAACGATTTTTCAACTCCTGTGTGCATGCTACCGATTGAGGGTCGTAGTCGAAAGAGACTACCGTTGCGCCCATTCGTGATGCAACCAGGCTAAATAAACCACTGCCCGAGCCAGCATCAAGGAATCGCTTACCGATTAACGAATCTGTACCGAGCATTCTGGAAAACGATTGGATAGCAGTTTCAATTCGCGATTCATCCAACACGCTTAGAAATCTTTGCCAATTATCACCGAACTTGAACCGATCACCGGATTCTACTTCGTTCGCATGTGTCTGCTCTGTACTCATTTCCTCGTCACTGGGTAGCTCAATAGGGCGGTGCAATGATATCACCGATACCCAGCACGGCGCGTGTCTAAGTGCTAACACTGGCTGGGTTTGTTGCAGCAGCAATGGGGCAGTTTGTGGAGTGGTAATTTCGATGCGGCTGGTGCGGCCCAACGGGTTCGCACAACGATACACATCCAGTCGCGTTAGTTGCGCATTAAGGCATGTTTAGTGGGTTTTCGATCGGGGCCCCACTGTTGCACGGCCTTGCATGGCGGCCGCGCAAAGCGACTGCGGCGCAGTCATGTCAAGTGTTCAACACCATTTCAGGATGCGGCTCTGGCATCTGTGTTTCACGAGAAACGCCTGGCTGCATATAAGCTGCGGTTGGTACGCCGAAATTTTTCAGTAACGTGGGCAAGATGCTGCGGCTATCTATCACCGATCTGGACGGAATATTCGACTCAAAATTTTCCCAAATCAGGATACCTTCTGGTTGGTGATATCCGGTTCCGATATCACGTTCCATGAGTCCAAGTCCAAGTTCGGCGAGTGGTATTTTTTCATCGTGGAAGTAAACATGTTTATCGGCCGCCACCGCTTTTGATGAGCGAATGGTCACGTTCAATGTTAAGCCCACTGGAGCATACCGTTGTTTGAAAATCGGGTTGTCGTTTGCATCGTGAAGGGAATACAACGCTGACTGAAAATGTTCCATGTTTTCGATTGAGTCGAATTCAAACGCAACGTCGGGTTGCATAGCAAGGTTTTGGTTAACTGTGTAGTTGATACCGATACGTTGCAGCAGTTTTTCTAACGAATCCAGTTTTATTTCTGGAATGTATTCACCGCGTTCAATGGCTTCTTGCCCCATGCTTGACATAACCACGACATCGTAGCCATATCGCTTGGATACTTTAACCAGCTTGCCAAGCTGTGAATCGAACATATCCATGGCAACCATTAGCGTCTCTCTATGGAATTGATCTTCCCCTGAGTCTGATAACGTGTAGTCGAAGTCTTCCGGGAATGTGTATTTCCAATACCTGTGCATAACACCTGCAACGTGGTTACTGAAAAAAGTAACGTAGTCGGGTTGATATTTTTTTAAACAAGATAAAAAGACATCGAATGCCAATTCGGGTTGCAGGAGGGCTCG
Organism: uncultured Granulosicoccaceae bacterium; assembly: GCA_937922945.1. Lineage (GTDB taxonomy): Bacteria > Pseudomonadota > Gammaproteobacteria > Granulosicoccales > Granulosicoccaceae > Granulosicoccus. Next base: position 23,728 of record CAKZUP010000144.1, on the reverse strand, counting down.
TCTTTTTTTGTAGGACGCGTTTCGTCTTTCATCCAGCAAATGTTTCGCAACTTTCAGATAGGTGAGTGGTTTAATCCCAGAGCGAAGCATGCCTAACGCCATTGGAATCTGACCGACACCAATGCTACTGGCAACGGCTTTGTTTTCTCCCGTTTGCATTAAATTGAACGCTTGAAATGGTTCGCATCGAGTTGGTATGGTGCTCGACCCAGCAGCAAATGTATCAGGGATGTGGAACATCATTTGTTCGTGAGCTACCGGCGGATAGCTTTGCAAACTGCCAAAAATGCCACAACTGCGCCCGCCTTGCGTTAGTAACTCCCAAATGGGCGGATACTTTTTGGCGGGACTCAAATCCTGATTCAGTGAATGGATATTGTGCACGGCATTGGAAACGCCACGATGCACGGTTGGCCAGGTGGACCATGGGTGCAATTCACCGCCATCGACCGTTCGGGTTGTGAATTGTGCCGATCGCTGAAGCAATTTGGCCAGATTACTTTTAGGTCGTTCCTTAACGTAGTGGTCAACAACACGCCAAGGAACCTCATTTAACTCGTAACACAACAGTTTAGACACAGCAATACCGATACGACAAACAATTGACATATCGTAAATCTATTGGCATTCACAGCGCAAGTCCAAAAAAGGCCCAAATGGTTCGCGTTGCAGTAATTGTCGGGTGGTCGTTGTGGGAGACAGAATGTATAGAGCCTGGTGTTCGAATTTATGTGAGGTGTATCACACTAAACTGGGTGCATAGACTGTTGCTGGGTGTCGAATTCAGACGATTGTCGTCGGCACACGATGTACCATTCTGCTTTTATTCGATTCTGTTCTGGCGTGATGTGAGCGATAGAGCGTGGGTGCTGTGTGGGTATTACTGAATAAACGGCCTTAGTGGAACAAACTAGCTATTTTCGAACGTTATCCTTCTCCGTTTTCAGCGTATCACAGGTTGCAGCAACAGCGAATGCACCCAGTTCTTAGAGGATTTGCGGTTCAATACTAAGCTCTATCCCATATTTCTCCCGAACCCCCAGCCGGATGCGGTCTGCGAACGAAAGCAATTCATTACCGTCGCCCCCGCCGTGATGTACCAGCACGAGAGCCTGTTTATCATAAACGCCCATGTTGCCTTCTCGTTGGCCGCGTAAGCCCAAAGAATCGATTAGCCAGCCTGCGGCTAGCTTGACCGTACCGTCTGCCTGAGGATAGGCCACGATGCTTGAGAAGCGTTGTTTCAGTGATTCGTATTGCTCGGCCGGAATAACCGGATTATGAAAGAAGCTGCCAACATTGCAGATTTGGGCCGGGTCAGGCAATTTGCTCTGGCGTATCGAGCAAACTGTATCGCTGATAATCGACGGTGTAAGTTCTTCCGCATTTCGCCGCACGAGCGCCTGCTCCAAACTTTCATAACTCGTTTCGAAGGGGCAGTCGTTGCCCACAAGTAAATTTACGGACGTAATGCAATACTCGCCGCCGTGACGCTTAAAGAAACTGTCTCTGTAGGAAAACTCACACGCGTTTAAATCGAATGTGTGCCACTCGTTTGTTGGCAGATGCAATGCGCGTAGCGACTCGAATCGGTCCGCCAGTTCAACACCATATGCACCAATATTTTGTACCGGTGCTGCGCCCGTGGAACCTGGTATCAAGCTTAGATTCTCAAGCCCGGGCAACCCGCGCGACATGGTGTCGCGGACAAGACGGTGCCAATTAACACCGGCACTGCATATCAATCGAAATAACCAGGAATTCTCTTCCCCGCGGTTTTCATAGTGAATGGTTTCACTGGTGAGTCGGATGACAAGGCCGGAAATATCTTTTGTCAAAACGATATTACTGCCGCCACCGAGAATAAAAAGCGGCCAGTTTTTCTGATTGGCATAAGCGACAACCTCATTTAAGAGCTCATCGTTATCCACCTCGATATAACGCTCGGCATGTTGGCTAAACCCCAGCGTGTTGAGCGTTGCAAGTGATTTATGTTCTTCGAATTGCACGTTAGCTTGTTTCAACTTTAATTTAGGTGCTTGACAATATTTCTCAAGATCTCAGTATTCTGGGGTACCACAGACCCAGCGTTACAGCGCGGGCTACCATGAGAACGTAATAACTTATCCATACCCCATGATTATTCAATAGCGGCACCAAAACGGCAGAAGTACAGATAAATACTGTTAACGAAACGATCATACCGTTACGCATTTCCCGTGTGTGCGTTGTCCCAATGAATATTCCGTCCAGAAGGAAGCTCCAAACGCCAATTAACGGTGTCAGCACAATCCACCAAAGCCACGTACGTGCAGCGTTTTGTACGTCTATTTGGGTGGTCATAAGGTCGAAAATGGTACCCCCAAACAGAGCGTAAACAACCGTAAACAACAGCGCGAATAAAAAGCCCCAGAATGAGGCAGCGCGTACCGCGCTGGAAAGTGCGACTTGATCGCGCTTTCCATAGGCGTGGCCAGTGAGCGTTTCTGCTGCGTGAGCAAATCCATCCAACGCGTGAGCCATCAAATGCAACATCTGAATGAGAACGGCATTAACGGCCAACACGATCACCCCCAATTTTGCGCTCATTGCCATGAGCCAGTAAAACGCGATGGTGAGGCACATCGTGCGAATGAACAAATCGCTACTGATACGAAAGAACTCGAGTAACTTTGTGCGCTCCCATAACCACGCTATTGATTGATTATCGATCAGGTGTTTTCTGATGCCAAGCGTTTGCCATAGCATCGCCAGGCCACAGAGTGCTGCCACGTATTCGCTAATGAGCGTGGCGAGCGCGACGCCGACGATATCCCAATCGGTAAACTGGAAAAACGCAATTGTCAGCACCACATTGGTGACATTAAGTATGAGTTGTAACGCGAAAACCTGACGCATGCGTTGTTGGCCGACTAGCGTGCCGATAATGCTGTAAAGCAGAAGCGTGGCAGGCGCGGAAAAAACCCGCACGTTAAAGTACTGTGAAGTCAGGTCACGAACTTGTTCATCAACATCCATGCTCAACATACCCATTGTAAAAAGCAGGGGCGCGAACAACAACACGAGTAATCCCAAACTGATCGATAGTCCAAGTGAGCGAAGCGCGCTGCGTTGAGCCCGCTCGTGTTGGTCAGCGCCCAGACTTTGAGCCACCAAGCCGGATGTGCCCATGCGCAGGAAGCCGAACACCCAATAGATCGTGCTGAACAGTGTGGCGGCGATGGCGGTTGCGGAAAGGTACGCAGGGGAGGCCATGCGCCCCATGACAGCGGTATCGACAATGCCTGTAAGTGGCACAGTGATATTCGATAGGATGATGGGGATCGCCAGCCACAGCACTCGCTTACGCCAACCCGCTTTCGTGGTTGGAATATCAATCGTGTGTTTCATCGCTGACTATGGGTAATCATGGAACGATATAACGACCATAAAAAAAGCCCCGTCCGATTGGACGAGGCCCGTTGCTATCCAGAACAAACTGCGGTGAAGTATACGTTAAGCGACCTTGGAGTTCTTGCGTCTGTCACCAACTTCGGGGCGGCCAATACAATCGTACATAAAGCCCTGCTCACGCATGGTGGCCGGGTCGTACAAATTACGACCATCAATAACCAATGGCTGCTTCAGGCCTTTTTTCAAGGCTTCCCAATTCGGGCTTCTGAACTCACTCCATTCCGTGGCGATTAATAGCGCATCAGCGCCATCAACGGTATCTTGTGCAGTTCCAACCAATTCGATGCGTTTTTCGTCGGGGTAGAAGTGTCGCATTTCACCCATGGCAACCGGGTCGTATGCTCGCACTTTACCACCCTTGGCTAAAATAGCTTCTATCAGTACGCGAGAAGGGGCTTCGCGTAAGTCGTCCGTATTGGGTTTGAAAGATAGACCCCAAACCGCGAATGTTCGGCCGTTGATATCGTTGTCGAAATGCTTCATGAGCTTTTCGAACAACACGTGCTTTTGACGGTCATTTACTGCATCTACCGCGTTGAGTAGCTCTGCGTTGTATCCGACCTGTTTAGAGGTTTGAACCAGCGCTTTCACATCTTTAGGAAAGCACGAGCCGCCGTACCCGCAACCGGGATAGATGAAATGGTAGCCAATGCGTGGATCGGAGCCAATGCCATGGCGTACATCTTCAATGTCAGCACCGACCTTGTCAGCGATGTTCGACAATTCGTTCATGAAACTGATCTTGGTCGCTAACAATGAGTTCGCTGCGTATTTTGTAAGCTCTGAAGAGCGCCGGTTCATGAACACCAACTTGTCATGGTTTCTGCAGAACGGTGCATACAGTTCACGCATCACGTCTTTCGCGTGTTCGTTGTCGGTGCCGACCACAATTCGATCAGGTTTCATGAAATCTTCAATTGCCGCACCTTCTTTCAAGAATTCAGGGTTGGAGATCACTGCATAGGAAATATCAGTGCCGCGCTCTTTTTGACCTTTAGCCACAACGTCCTCAACCATGTCACCGGTGCCAACCGGAACGGTTGATTTGGTCACGATGATTTTATTATCCGTCATTCGATCGGCGATGGTTTTGGCAACCGCCGCGACATACTGCATATCCGCAGAGCCATCCTCATCGGGAGGTGTTCCAACAGCGATGAATTGGACCTCACTGTGCGCGACGGCCTTATCCATATCGGTAGTAAAATCGAGTCTTTCAGCCGCAACATTACGTTTGATAACGTCGTCGAGTCCCGGTTCAAAAATGGGGACAACACCTTTTTTCAAATTCGCTACTTTGCTCTCATCAACGTCGACGCATAACACATCGTTGCCCACATCGGCGAGCAAGGAGCCGGTGACCAGTCCAACATAGCCCGAACCGTAAATCGTTACTTTCATTTCTAGTCCTGTTTATTGCAGTTTGCCTGCAAAGTCATATCAGCGAAATCGCTGCGATTACATTAGTAAATCTGTCCGCACGAATGAAAATCCGTCATCATTCTGGATATAGCGGCAGATATCGGCAGATCATAGGTGAGAAACGCCACAAAAACGTGACGAGATAACGGCGATCGCGTCACACTGATTCATGCGAAGCAAATTATAGGGCGAGTGCGTCTCGGATATTGCGTTTGAGCCGCATTTTGTTCAATACGTAACGATTAGTTACCATACAAAGTGAAAGAGCTGTTCTGCAATGTCATAAAGAGCCTGATGAGCAGGGCTATTCGCGCTGTTTACAGGCCCATAACACCTCTCGTTTACCTTCCGGTCCGGGATACTTATGCAGTTCAAACCCGGCGGACGCCAAGTTGCGTCTCACCGACCCTTTTACGCAATACGTGGCCAGGCGGCCATCGGCTGTCAATAAATTGGCAAGCTGCTTGAAGAAAGCGAGGGTCCAGCACTCTGGATTGTGGTCAGGGCTGAATGCATCCAGAAAAATGGCGTCGAATGCTTGCAGGTTGTTTAAATGTTCCGCCAAAGGCTCACTGGCCGCATCGGCAATACACAAGCTTAGATGGGTGTGGTGGCCCAGATCGACACGGATAGTGGCTTGTTCAATTGAGTGGGGCGATGTTGCGCCCGTGCTGATGCTTTCTGCCATCGAAAACGCATCGACCATATTATCGGCCAGATACGGGTGATCGAGTAAATCGCGGTAGTGTAATTTGGTGTAGGTTGTTGGGCTGATTGGTCGGTGTTCAATACCGTAATAGGTCAGCGTGGCTTTATTGTTTTCCGCGCTGTTTGCGCAGAGCAGGCAATTTAGCCCCAACCCAAAACCAATTTCCAGCACTCGGGAGGCTTTTCCACTGCGCAGGCGCTGTTCGATACCAGAGCCGCGCATAAACACGTGCAAAGATTCATTAACAGCGCCAAACGATGAATGGTAAGTTTGCTCGTATTGCTCGGAAAATAATGTGTATGAATCGTCGCCGGTTCTGGTTATCACATTGCTTCGATCGTTAGCAGAGCGCGTATTAGCATGCCGCTAGACGCGCTTGTAGCTCGTTGCAGCGCTCTGTGTACTGCTGTGAACTTCTGGGCATCGGGACACGCGCACGAGCAATCCAGTTAATCAGATTTCGACCATCGACTAACGTTTGTTTCGCGTGCTCTATCGCGTACTGACATTCCTGCGAACACGCGGTTTGCAACGTTGGCTGATAATCAGCCAGTTGCTCGCCTGTTGCGATAAATTTGGGCCAGATGTCGAATATGGTTGAATCGCTCTTCATGGTTTCGCATTCATGCTTCGCCGCATCTGCATAGGTATCGATTAGACTATCCAACTGGGCAAATTCCGGTCGATTACAGAAAGTCGTTTTGATGGTTGTTGCCAACATATCAATGTTGTTTTTAGTTTGCGCAACTTTGATGAATCGAGATTCGTAATAGTCGGCAATACTGGTGGTGAAAACACGGAAAGGCTCGCCCCACAGCTCGTCGATACCTTCTTCACCGCTATGGTGCCGTACATACCTGCCAAGCTCAAGCGCCTCCTCAAAACATCGTCCGCAAGCACGTAGAAGCTCATTATCGCGACTCACTTTCACGCCTTTCTCTTCCAATTCAACGATGCCGGTAAACAGGTCGGTAGCACGATTGAACAAGGCGCCGGCCAGCATGGCGGCATTGACTCGTTTCATTGCTGGATCGGATTGAGCAGTGTAAGCCTTGCGTGCCGCATCCAGACGATGCCCGGGGGTGTTTATACCTGGTTCGGTGTGGTGAAAAGCTCGTCTTGTCAGGTGGTCTATCAGCAGTTTTTTGGACGCAAGCGACTCAACGAGTGGCTCGTAGTATCGCACCCAACAACCGTCGTAGTAAATAAACTCAAGCCCATCAATAAATTGGCGCGTACCGTTTCTCTCGGAGCCTGCACCGTCAACCGTACTGATGGAGGTGACAGAAAATGCGGTCGTTGTTGCAGGTGCTATGGCCATTCGAACTCTGTAAGACATCGTCGGTGAGGCGAATTATAACGAGATGTTCAGAAAAGTCGTGGTTCATAGCGCACGAAAACATTACAGCACTGGATTTGGTGGCCTTGATTGGTCGAAAATCGTGTGAGTCAATGGATGAGAAAAATGTTCAAAAGCGTTGATTTTGAAAGCCGATTGCACATAGTGTGACACAGGCTAGATTTTGTCGAAGTCTACATTTTCGCCTTCAAGCAATCGATCGATGGCTGTGCACAGCACTTCGACTTCGGTTGGTGAAATTTTGCCCAGAAAGTACTGCTCAGTGGCGTGCACGTGTGGCCAACATTTCTCCATTTTTTCAAACCCCAGCTCGGTCAGATTCAGCTGCCGGGTGCGGCCATCTTCACCCAGTAAACGTCGCTCAATCAGATTGTCTGCTTCCATTTGTTTGAGCAAACGCGATATAGCAGGGCGACTGACACCAATGTGTTTTGCCAGATCGGATGGCGAGTGCTTTTTTTCCAGTTCTATACCTGTTAGCGCGGCCCACTGCATACGAGAGATTCCATGGATGTCCAATCCCGCTTGGGTGCGGCTTTTCAATATTCTGGCCACTTTACTTATTCGGTAATCAATGCGGCGATGCAACCGGTACGACTGTAGGTGCGGGTTATCTGTTTCAGGCATTTTAAATTCAATTTATATTCAATTGATGGATGTTCAATTGTTTTATCTTCAACCGCATAATCTTCAATTGTTTAATCACTCGGCCGTGTTGTTCGATTGCTTTTAGACCATCTGCGATATGAGATAGGCTTTAGTAGGTTTGAGTTAAAGCGTAACTGAATAAGGTTATCAGTACTATCACCTAAATCCTCTATAAAGCACAATGAAAGTAATATAAGTGTTTAAAATTACTATAATTAGTAGGTTCGCTTGATAACTATTGACAGGCTGAACTACTATGACGCAGAACAACTTGCTCTGTTCTTGAATGGCAGTGATTTTATACTTGCTCTATAGGGTTAAACGAGCCAATCGTAGGTTCATATATCGGCGGATAGAATTTTATGGGCTTACGTTTTTTTTCAGATAAAAACAGACCGACCCATCTTGGGCCTTATCCACTTGAGCTTCTTAACAGGGAACCTCTTGTGAATAATGTTAGTGACATCGCCATGCAACCGTTGGTGTTTGACCTGCCAGATGCACCACACTCTATCGTTAATGCTATGCGTGAACATCAAGCTATGCTCGATGCGATCCGTTCTGGCATGGTCAACAAACTAAAAGCGGAGTGTCCTGACGATGAACAGTTACGCGCACAACACCTGAAATCGTTTGCGTACTTTGTCGATGCGTCGATGGTCGGTATTTGTAAAATCCGGCCAGACGCATTACTGGCTACACCGATTCGCAATCCGGATATAGAACGGTTGGCTAATGATCTTCGAACTCGGCAAACGAAAACACTTGCTGCAGGCATTGATGTCATTATGGCAGACCTTCGAGATGCCATGGATACACCGCCCGGCACTATCGATGAGCATACGCACGCCTTGGTTTTTCTGTATGAGTATCCAAGGGAGCCACACACCGATGAACCGGGTACCGATTGGATTATTGGCAGTCAGGCACATCGCGCTTGCTTGTTGGCATCGGAAACCGCCGTGGTGTTAGCTAATTACATACGCTTGCTTGGCTACGATGCGCGAGCGCATACCGCGTGCACCAGTGAAGTGAACTTGCATAGTGTGGCAATTCAAGCCGGGCTTGCCACAGTGGAAGAAGGGGTGTTGGCTAACCCGTATCTGGGAACGCGATTTGGCATTGGGGTTGTCACCACCACGTTTAAAATGGAGGTGGATCAGCCACTCGCGTCGCAACAGCAGCAAGACACCAGACAATCGCATGGATGGCGTTGGAAATTGGGCAAGGGATTTGAAAAAAGTGCTTTCAATAACATGCCGTTTGCGAAACGCCGCTATGTTGATGGTGAGCATGCGTTTGAGTCTCTTAAGCGTGTGGCCGAACCCACCACCTTCATCGATGAGCAACGAGTTGCTCGAGTACCCAAGCGTACCGATATGTTCGCACGTGCGAACTTTGGTGATATGGGCAAGCAACTGCAGCAAGGTGCGAAAGGTGGTATCTATGTTCGTAAAGCGGCTCCTGCTATGGCACAGCGACGTGCGCTTGGTGCTTTCGTGTTGTTGCAGGATGGAGAGCCTGCAAACGATCAACACGCCATTAGTCCAGAGCATGCCAGTGAACTTATAAAGGCCACCAGTTATTTTTTAGGTGTTGATGCAGTGGGAATATCGCGTTGCCCTGATTGGACCTGGTATTCGCACGATGCCAATGGGGAAGAGCTCGTGCCACCTCACAATAATGCCATATCCATGATAATCGATCAGGGGTATAACACCATGGAAGGCTCCAGCGGTGACGATTGGATAGCCGTGTCTCAATCCATGCGCGCATACTTACGCTTTTCATTGCTCGGTGGTGTGGTAGCGAAACAAATACGCAATCTTGGGTTTAGCGCAAAAGCGCATTCGGTTATGGATGGCGAAGTATTACAACCACCCTTACTGTTACTGGCAGGTCTTGGTGAAGTGTCGCGTATTGGCGAAGTGATACTCAATCCGTTTCTGGGTCCCAGGTTGAAATCCGGTGTGGTCACAACCGACATGCCTTTAGCGCACGATCAACCTATCGATTTCGGTTTACAACGTTTTTGTGAAAGCTGTAATAAGTGTGCAAGGGAGTGCCCGTCGGGGGCGATAACTGCTGGCCCCAAAATGATGTTCAATGGTTACGAAATCTGGAAGTCAGATTCGCAAAAATGTGCCACCTATAGAATAAATACGCCCGGTGGAGCGATGTGTGGTCGTTGCATGAAAACCTGCCCGTGGAATCTGGAAGGGTTATTCAAAGAGAAACCGTTTCGCTGGACGGCCATGCGCATACCGGCTATGGCACCGGCTTTGGCGAGGCTGGACGACATGCTCGACAATGGCTCGCTGAACCCGGTTAAAAAATGGTGGTGGGACTTAGAGCTCGAGGACGATGGTGCCTATCGACAAACCAAAAAACCAGTTAATGCACGCGGCCTGCAAAAAGAGTTAACCATAAAATACGAAGACCAGACACTGGCGGTGTATCCGGCTAATCTAGCTCCGCATCCGTATCCTTATCCTTTTCCTATGGATAGAGAAAAAGGCATTGAAGCCTATCAAGCAATGGTTACCGCCGATGAGTACAAAGCGCGTTTGGCTTCAGGCGATACCGAAGGACTATTCCATCACTATACCGCCGCGGGTGAAAGCCCGGTAATTCAAGTGGAACTGGTTAAAGCAATAGCCATGACCGACGACATTCAGCAGTATACGTTTCGATCTGTGAACGGTGAACCATTACCTGCTTGGGATGCTGGAGCACACCTGGATATTGTTGTTGCTCCCGAGTACCTGCGTCAGTATTCCATGAGTGGTAACCCAGCCAACCGCCACGAGTATCAAATAGGTGTTTTACGTGAACAACACGGGCGCGGAGGTTCTTTGCTAATGCATCGGATATTCACCCCCGGCAGAAAGTTGTTTATATCAAGGCCCATCAATCATTTCCCATTGCGTGAAGATGCAAGCTTTTCCTATTTATTTGGTGGCGGCATTGGTATTACCCCGCTTATCGCAATGGCGCACCGATTACACGCTATAGATGCTAATTTTGTCATGCACTATTCGGGGCGGGAGCGATCTGGCATGGGGTATCAGGAAGATATAAAAACCTTTCCGTGGGCAGACAAAGTACACCTGCATATCAGTGCGGAAGGAACGCGCGCAGATTTCTCATCGCTGCTGGTGGGTGCTCCAGAGGGCGCGCAGGTGTATACCTGTGGTGCTGAAAACTATATGAGTGCGGTTATGCAGTCTGCGGACGAGGCAGGAGTGCCTGAAGCAAATCGACATCTGGAATATTTTTCGGTGCCAGAAACACCGGATTGGGTTAACCATGCGTTTACGATCAAACTTGCTGGAGATGGACGCGAGTTACTTGTGCCAGCGGATAAATCGGCATCAGATGTTCTACTCGAAAACGGTGTTAGCGTTGATATAAAGTGTTCAGACGGGTTGTGTGGTGTGTGCAAATGCACATTGATAGAAGGACACGTTGAGCATCGTGATTTTGTCCTGTCAAAACAGCAACAAGCCGACTCGATTATCCTGTGTCAATCCAGAGCTCGTGATAAAGACGGTGTTATCGTTATTGATGTGTAAGAGAGCACGGCTAATGCGCTAATGCGTATTACGCTAACCAGGCGCATCGGCGATCATGATGGCGCGTCGTGGTCGTGGCAAGCCTTCAACAGTCAAAGACAGATCATTCGGGTCGAGTGATTCTGACAAAGACTCAAACGGCATCCATTGCGTGGTTCTTTGTTCCAGCCGTGAGGTGATATCAATAGAGACGAAACGCACATTGAGAAAGCCACTTTCGCTAAGCCATCGCGCGAGCATGGGTACTGTGGGCAGGCAGTAGACGTTTCGCATACGAGCATAGCGGCCCTCAATTTCAAGTGTCGATGCATCTTCGCCCAGAGTCACCAGCGTTTCGAGTATCAGCTCGCCACCGGGTGTCATGGTTTGCAGCAATTCTTTTAAATGCGCATGCGGGTCTTGCCGGTGATACAACACGCCCATGGAAAAAACGCTGTCAAATACACGCATATCGGCTGGCATGGATTCCATCGTTAAAGGCAACAAGGAAACGTTGGAATCGTTAATGTATTTCTGAATTGCCTGAAATTGTAACGAGAATAATATGCTGGGATCGATGCCCACAACCGTTGCAGCGCCAGCTCCTCGCATGCGCCATAGGTGATACCCATTACCGCAACCGACATCAAGCACAGTGCGACCCGTCAGGTCGCTGATATGCGGTAAGACCCGGTTCCATTTCCAATCGCTGTGCCATTCGGTATCGATGGTGACATGAGCTAGTCGAAAAGGGCCTTTTCGCCACGGTTTCAATCCCTGTAACGCAGGCTCTAATTTCTGCGCGGCGTCGCTAATGGTGTATGTGGGTGTTCCGTCGGTATTAAATGGTGCTGCGCCTGTAGCTGTGCTTTCGAGCAAAGCGTTAACATCCTCTTGTGTCATCGCACAAATGCCATCCGCGTGATTCAGGTCGACTTGTGTTATCGGCAATGTTGGTAGTGCGTTGAAGGCCTCCTGCCAGCGAGGCAAGTCGCCGTGATGCAGTTGCCGTTCAGCTACCGCTTGAATTAGTGTGTCGCTCCAATTCGCCAAACGGGTGTTGGCAAATCGTGCTCGAAACGCATCTGCATCGAATGGGAAACGTTGGTTTTCAGGCACATTATTCATTGATTATTTAATCGCAATAATGGATGCAAAGTTAAAGCACTGGAACCAGACGCTTGAACTCGTAAAGCCAGCATCTTTTAGTCTTTGAGCGTGCGTATCGAGTGTGTCCGGGATGAGTACATTCTCTAACGCGTTGCGTTTTTGACTTATTTCAAGATCAGAGTAACCATTTGCGCGCTTGAAGTTATGGTACATCTCGATGTGTAGAGTGCTTAGCACAGGGTCGGCGAACGTTACTTTCTCCGAAAGGATGAGGGCACCGCCATCGTGCAACCCGTTAGCGATCGATTTCATCATTTCGTCTCTGTCTGCCACTGGCACAAATTGCAGCGTAAAGTTCATCGCTACCACTGATGCATTGTTCAGATTGTGCTGCTGCATATCGTTGCAATGCAGGTGTATCGGCACGTTGTCGACTTTTGGGGATTGGGCCAATTGTTCGTTATGTTCTTGAACGATGCTGGCAGCTTTATCAATCATGGCGGGTGAATTGTCGATGCCGTGTATTTCGCAGCCCGTTGTGTCTTCGCCATCGTTGGTTCTTGATTGTAGGATGGCTTTACGCATCGCTAAACTTGACGCGCCCAAAGAGCAGCCAAGATCGTACAGATTGGTGTTAGGTTGTGCATATCGAGCGGCCAATAAACCAGATTGGGAAATGATGGCCTGATACCCGGGTATGGATCGCGTTAGCATGTCGGGGAAAACATCAGCCACTTTCTGATCGAACCTGAATTCGCCCACTTCACCTAATGGCTGCGCAAACAGAGAATCCCGTCGCTTTGTCTGATTGTTCATTTTGTCGTTTCTCTGGCGATGGTGTGCTTTGGTTTACGTGTGCCGTTGAAAAAGCTACGATGCCGTAATTTCACTGCTTATTATATCAATGACGTTGCAATATAAACCCGAGACCGCACGCCGTCATTTGAAAAATGCGGACCCAGTCATGGCACGACTCATTAAAAGGGTCGGACCGTTTAAACTGCCAACCGAGTTCGAATTAAGCCCTTTTCAGGCCTTGCTTCGTGCCATTGTTCACCAACAATTATCCATGCAGTCAGCCGCTGCGATTCATGCGCGTGTTGTCGCCTTGTTTGAGGGCGATATTCAGCCACAAGCGTTGCTGGATACCGATGCTGAGTCTTTGCGCACTGCTGGTTTATCGAAAGCCAAGGTGCTGGCGGTGCAGGATCTGGCAAAGCGACGCTTAGATGGTACCGTACCCGAGCTGGCTGTGTTGCAACAAGAAAGTAATGAGCAAATTATCGAGCGCCTGTGCTCGGTTCGAGGCGTGGGTCGATGGACGGTTGAGATGATGCTGATTTTCAAGCTGGGTCGGGCTGATGTGTTACCGGTTAACGATTTAGGCGTTAGGAAAGGCTATCATTTTGCCTACGGTACCGCTGCTCTGCCAAAACCGAAAGAACTGTTGAATGCCGGTAAGTTGTGGGAACCTTATCGGTCGGTCGCCAGCTGGTATCTTTGGCGCGCATCCGAGCTCGATTGGGCAGACTGAAATTTTTTTATCGTAGATGGAAAATACCAGATCGGCAATAATAACGGCACCACATCGATCAGAATTACATTCCCGGACATGACTAACGTTTCAACGGCACGACAAGAGTTTCTTGCCGGTGCATGGGCCATCGTGCCGCTGGTGATTGGTGCAACACCGTTCGGCATGTTATTCGGCACTCTGGCCATTTCAGCCGGGCTATCTGTGTGGGCCACAATGGGATTAAGCCTATTGGTATTTGCAGGCTCTTCGCAGTTCGTTGCCGCTGGGCTGGTCGGGCAGGGTGCAAGCGTTGGCGTTATCGTTCTCACCACGTTCATTGTGAATCTACGCCATGCACTTTACGCTGCGTCTCTCGGCCCTTACTTAAGGCATCTGACACATCGGTGGCTCGCTCCAATGGCGTTTTTTTTAACCGATGAGAGCTATGCGGCGGTTATCAGTCGGTTTGAAAAAGCCGATGGCTCACCGAACAAGCACTGGTTTTATCTTGGTGGCGCGCTGCTGATGTACATCAACTGGCAGCTGTGGACGGTTATTGGCATTATTGCGGGCCAACGTATAAAAGGGGCGGAAGATCTCGGCCTGGAAATGGCGATGGTGGTGACGTTTATCGGCATTGTCGTTCCGCTACTGCGTAATTGGCCAATGCTTACGTGTGCGCTGGTCGCAGGAAGCTCGGCATTGCTTTTTCATTCTCTTCCACATCAGCTTGGGTTAATTGTGGCATCGGTTTGTGGCATTGTGGCAGGCTTGTTGGCGCAAACAATGAGTCGCGCAGCGGCGAACAGAAAATCGAGTACTGAATCATGAGCAGTGTTGAGCAGCTATGGTTAATCTTCGGCATGGTGCTGGTGACATTCGGTGTACGTTATGGTGTGTTAGCCATGAGTGGGCGATTGCGATTTTCCGAGCGAGTTGAAGCGGGTCTGCGATTTGTCCCTGTGGCAGTACTTACCGCGCTCTGTACCCCGATTCTATTCAAACCTGAAGGCAGTTGGTTGATGTCTTTCGATAACAGCCACCTTATTGCTGGCGTTTTTGCAGTGATTGTTGCTGCAATCAGTCGGCATCTGTTGCTAACCATCGTGCTGGGCTTGGGTCTGTTTTTAACGCTGCACTTGAATTTGCTTGAAAGACTGGGTTAAGCACCAACAATAAAAAGGCAGTGGTTCAGAGTCTTTATCCCTGTGCCACTGCCCCTGAACAAGTCTATCTTAAGTAGATTGCCTATTTTTTCTCGTTCAATGCCTGATCCATTTCAAGCAGTAGGCTTTCAGTGGTTTCCCAATCGATACAGGCATCGGTTATTGATACACCGTATTCTAAAGTGTCTGCCGTAACCAGTTTCTGATTGCCTTCTTTGAGATGCGATTCGAGCATCATTCCAATAATGGATTGGTTTTTGTTGAGCAGTTGCTCAAGGACATTTCGCGCGACCATGGGTTGTCGCTTATGATCTTTATGCGCATTGGCGTGCGAGCAATCGATCATTAATCGTTTAGGAAGACCAGCATCTTCAAGTGCTTGTTCGGCTAAGGATACACTCACCGAATCAAAGTTTGGTGTCTTACCACCACGCAGAATGATATGACCATATTGATTACCTCTTGTCTGCAATACGGTGGCTCGGCCATTACTGTCGATACCCAGAAAGCTGTGTGGCTGTGATGCCGATTTCATGGCATTGGTTGCCACTGTTAAATTTCCGTCGGTCCCGTTTTTGAAGC
The DNA here is from genome assembly GCA_937922945.1 of uncultured Granulosicoccaceae bacterium. Taxonomy (GTDB): domain Bacteria; phylum Pseudomonadota; class Gammaproteobacteria; order Granulosicoccales; family Granulosicoccaceae; genus Granulosicoccus. The sequence continues at coordinate 8,208 of CAKZUP010000144.1, read as the reverse complement.
CAACTGCCGTTGACAAGCCGCTCGACATTTCGCGGTGAGTCTGCGATTCGGTGGTTCGAGCACCAATGGCCGACCAGGTAAATAGATCAGACAAATACTGAGGACTGATAGGGTCGAGCGCTTCAGTACCGGTAGGCATGCCAAGCTCTGCTAACCAGACCAATAGCTCACGAGCCAGCCCGAGACCGGTTTCAATATCGAATGTATCGTTCAGGTGTGGATCGTTAATCAGGCCTTTCCAACCGACCGTGGTGCGAGGTTTCTCGAAGTAAACACGCATGATCAGGTTGATGTTAGTGCTGACTTTTTCGCGCAGTGCTAACAGTTTCTCTGCGTACTCTTTGGCGCTGTCTATGTTGTGAACAGAGCAGGGGCCAGCCACGACCAATAGCCGCTTATCTTCGCCTCTGAGTATGGCCTCAACGTCGGCACGGCCGGATTCTATCGTTTGAGTCGCCGATTCTGAACGAGGATATCGACTTTTCAATTCTGCTGGCGAGATGAGTGGGGTCTCGGCCACTATATTGGTATTGGATAGTGGTCGGTTGAGCTTGGTAGCTGTTGCTTGATCTGCCATGTTGATTACTTTTAGCGAATTGAAGAGTAAAGATGAAAATTATAAGCGGTAGCGGTTATAACAGCGAGAACCATTACACCGTCTCAGTGGTGCTGAAGATGCCACGTGCGCCACATTAGCGCAACCGTTTGTTGGCATAAATCTCTTTATTGCCGTTCGTGTGCGGTGTGCGTCTCATTATGGAACGCTGCGTGTACGTCGGGCCACTTTTGCTACATTTCGTTCTCTGGAGCCTGGCGATGGGCGTTTATTAAGACTCTTGAGATGCGCGTAAAGTCAAGCCCCTGGCATCGGTAGCAACCGCGTGTTTACCAGACAATATGCCCGTAAAGTCGGATAGCAACAAGGGCTCTCGCCAGCCTGCCAGAGCGTCCCCACAACCTTGAGTGACACAATTTTCCAATAGCTTCTGCGGTGCCAAAATGGATGCGTTTATATCCAGTTTAGCGGCCAGGTGATGCGCCCATGCACTCAGCAGTGCAACACGGGCAAGGTTAGCCGCATTGAGTTTCTGTTTCTTGACGAACGGCGGCGCAGGTTCTGGTGTTTTTTTGCTGGCCTCTTTAACAATTCGAGTTATTTCAGAGCCAAAGCGGTCTCGCGATTTTTTGTCCAAACCGCGGATGTGGCTCAGTTCGTCAATGCTGTCGGGGCGCATTTGCGCAATGGAGCAAAGCACGTCGTCTTTGATCAACCAGTTTCTCGGACGATTCAGTTCTCGTGCTTTGATTTCCCGCCATTCTGTGAGCGCTTGAATACACGCCAGGGCTTCACCTTTATACCGTTGAATGTTGCGTACCTTTAGCCAGCGTAATTTTGCTGGTTGATCGTATTTCGCAGGATTTTCCCATTCTGCAAACTCAGGTGCTAACCACTCAAGCCGACCTCGTTCGGTTAGTTCGTCGTGCATCTTTGTGTAAAGCTGCTCAAGATAGATAACATCGTCAAGTGCATATTCGATCTGGTTGTCGGATAAGGGGCGCCGTGTCCAATCTGCTCGGGTTTGGGCTTTGCTCAATTCGACGCCGAGCATGTCTTTTACCAAATTGCCATAGCCAATTTGTTCGTTATAACCCAACAAAGGCGCTGCAAGTTGTGTATCGAAAATAGGGGCTGGCACTCGACCTTTTGATAGCAGATGAAAAATCTCCAGATCTTGAGAGGCGGCGTGCAGCACCTTCACAATGTTTGGGTTCAGCAGCAGCTCAATAAGTGGGCTGATATCGTCTATGGCAATGGTATCGATGCAAACCAAGACTTCTTCGGCTTTTATTTGTACCAGGCAGAGTTCTGGCCGATAAGTGCGTTCTCGTAGAAACTCTGTATCGATTGCGATATAGGATTTGTTTGCCAATTGAGCGCAAACCAACTCCAGTGCATCGTGTGTATCAATATAGTCGTGCGGTTGGCGTGTATTGCTCATAGCGATTAAACGATGTGGCGTCAGGCAAATGCCTTTCGACATGGTGGGGTAGCTAAAAAATGGTTAGCACCAGTTTAATCGGTTTAACGGCTTGGGTATAGCCCTGTAATGAGAAACCGTTTTTTTAGAACGCGAACTTATAAAAAATATCCACCGCCGAATCAGCTCCTTCAGCAGCTTCCAGATACAGTTGCTTTGTCAGGTCGTAGCGAAGGTAAAGTGTATCGGAACCATTGAACACGTTACGACCGTATCTGACCAACAGTTTGTCGTTAACGCGGCTGCTTACGACTACTTCGGTGGTGTTATCGTCGCCACTGCGCGCATCAAGCGATATTTCCTGCAACCCAAGCGACTCGGCAAGGTCGTCGGTGTAGGCTCGCCCACCTTTTAGTGTCAGTGCCAACGCCGCTGAGGCAAGCAGCTGACTCTCTGAACTTGAGGCACCGCCAAGATCGCGACCGAGCACGATGTAGGCGAGTATCGATTCCTGCGTTTTGTCGGCAGGTTCCGTGAAGAGGGTGATTTCCGGATCTTGTATTTGGCCGTCCAGATGTAAACCCGCTATCCGCTCGCCTTCCGGCTCCTGGATAACTCGAACGGCATCGATGTTCAAAGAGGTTTGGTCAATCGGCCCGACGAACAGCACCTGTCCATCGGTGATGGTTAAATCCTGTCCGTATTGTTTAAAGGTTCCTTCGACAATGGTGACTTCGCCGCCGAGCTGGATTGGGTTCGGACTGGTTTGTGACAGTGCGATTGCCCCGGTTAATGCAGCGTTTAAACCATAGCCCGATAAATTAACATCATCGCCTAGACTGACATTAATTTTTAAGTCGATAACGGTTGCAGATTGTTGCTTCTTTTGCTTGCTCTGGGTTTGCGCATAGATCTCTTCCACAACGATAACATCGTCAGATACCGATGCAGCACCGCGCGGTATTTCTTTGATGTTTATCTGCGCATCGGGTATGTCAACAGCACCTCTGATTCTTATGCGTTCAGGTTGTACCGACAATGTGAGTTTTGCATTAACGGTTGAGTCGGTCACTGGTTCTGATACAACGGTTAACGCATCGGCTTGCAGCTTTATATCAGCTCTGTATGAGCTGTTCAGCCAGTTGGCCGTGCCGGATATGCCAAGATTACCGTCTCCCGATTTAAGATTGCCATCCAGCTCGGCTCTTTTACCTTTGATTTTCGCTGTGAGTTTCCCATCATCGATTGCCACGGGCAGATCATCCGAGCGCACGACAAGCGATGAAACAACGACGTCCCCGTTGTAGAGTGGGTCGAGCAATTCGCCGGAAAGATCACCCTTTGCGCTAACGCTGCCTGAAATAGTCTCGTAGTTAGGTAAAAACGCTTTCAGAAAACCGAGTTGAAATCCGCTTAAGTCGATGTTGCCTGTGATGTTTTTGTTTTCACTGGCAGGATCGAGCGACAGGTTTGCGCGCGCCTGGCCCATCGAGTCGGAGTCTATCGTTAGAGTTGATGCAAGTGAGTTTGCATCCGCACTGGATTGTAGCGTTAGCGTATCGTACTTGAAACTCAGAGGCTGGCCGCTGGTGTCGCGCACGTTTATTGCGCCATCTTCCACATCTGCCTTGAGACTGGCTGCATACCCTCCTGCAAATTCATCCCCCCAGTCGACAGTGACCTCGGCATTGAGTCGGCCGCGAAGTTCAGATTCAGCTGGCAGAAACGGGTTGAGTTGATTCAGCCTGTAAGTATCAAGCGCGACGACCGCCTTGCCTTCTTCCTCGGCCAGAACACGATTTTTCAGGCATAGGCTGGATTCTTGTATTGCCCAGCAATGGGGATCGATGCTGAATTTCTTTGCTTGATTATTCCATTCAAGATTAGTTGGCTTATTCAATACGATTTCGTGTGCCGGTACTTCAAGTTTTACGTTGTTCAGTGCACCAGCCCAATCAAATTGTGGATTTAACCCACCTGATGCAGCCAAGTCGATGCTGGTTTTCTGAGGGCCATCGGCAAACACCTTGGCAAGGTGTTTTGCTCTTGTACCACTTAGATTAATACGGGCGTTACTAATGGCTTGCTCTCCTGCCTGTACCTTGGCCACCGTCAGTGCCAAATTACTTGGATCCAGTGCGCCGCGTTTAACATCAGTATTCAAGCTCAGACTATCTATGGTTATTTGCTGGTAGGTGATCGAATCTGTTTTAGCCTGTAGCTTTATATCCGGATTTTTAATTTCGCCTTGAACGCTGAGATTTGCCGCTATCTCTCCACTTAAATCAGGTAAAAGATTTTCAAGGTCAGGCAGGGTTATTTCGGCAGTCGCGTCCCACTTATCAGTGAGCGTACCTGTTGCATTGATTAGATTACGTCCGTTTTTAAGTGTGAGTGCATCAATATTCCACGACTCATTGGCGTGTTTTGCAAGCTTACTGTTAAGACTAAACGGTACCCCTCGAAGTTCACCATCTACACTAGCTTTGCTCAGATCCAATGTCCATTTACCGTCCACAAGATCGCCGTTGGCAAGAATAATGGCGTTGAGTTTTCCATCAACACCGTCGTATTTAACTGCCGGGTTAATGTCTTTCGCAATGAGTTCGGTTACCCAGATAACACCATTGTTCCAAGATACCGCAGCATTGCCGGTGGCGAACCCGTCCAATGTTAGTACTGTTACATCAGTCAATAATGCTCGAGAGGTATTGCTCTTGCCCGCTAGTTTAAGTTGCGTGTCTGGAATCTGTTCGCCAGCCACTTTGGCATCAGCGTTAAATCGATAATCGTCCATATCACCGTCGATATCGATGACGACATTGTCGGCACTGGCCATGGCTCGGGTATCCAGTGGCCAGCCGACTTGTTTTGTTTTTATTCTAAGCGTTGCTGGTAGTTTCTTCTGCAGCGGCTTAACTTGACCTTGAATGCCCATCGTTACCGCGCCGTCAGTAAAAATATCAACGTCCAGGTCGTTCAACGAGTTTGTCAGTTTTATCTCGGCGCTGATATCATGATCTTCAACAATATCCAGTGCGTCTATCATAATGTTCAGGTCGAGCGGGTAGTCTCCTGATGTTGTTAATTCACCGCTGGTGTGTATATTAATGTTCTGATATTGCGTTGAAAGCTCATCAATATGCAGCGTATTCTGTTTTGAGTAAGCCGATAGTGTGATGTCCTGAAGTACTTGAGGTGGTGCATCACCCGGCGCTTGAAATTCAAGGTTCCTTACCAGTACCTTTTTAGCGTTAAAGCTGATGGGCAAGGCTATTTCGGGCAGTGTGATGTCTTCGGTACTGGCGCTCTTTGGTTCGTCGGTCGCAAATGTTTCGATTTTTAAGTTGTCGATTACCACCTCATCCAGACACAGCTCTTTACTTAAAATGCATTTGCTTCGCCAGGTCGAATCAATGCCGTCGGCTTGTATGGCGATTTGCTCGTTCTTGAAATCGATACGATCAGTTTGTATACCGTGAGCTAAATTACCGCTGATGTCGCCAACTTGTAACCCTTCCACACGTTCGCTTATTTGATCGACGCTAAACTTGAATCCCTTGTCGGTTCCCAGTAAAAAATAACTGAGTAACAGAACACACAGCAGCAGCAGTACAATTGTGAGTAGCGCAATGGCAAGCCATTTTAATAACCGTCTCATAGATCAGGACCCAGAGACAAATGAATTTTAATGTCTTTGTAGCTGCCTTCGCCAATCGGACGCGCAAGATCAAGGCGAAAGGGGCCAACAGGCGATTGCCATCGTATACCCACGCCGCCGCCATAGCTTTGTGATGTGCTAAAGGTATTGAACGCCCGTCCAACGTCGGTAAATACGGCAAAACTCCATAAGTCAGCGAAGCGATAGTTGTATTCAATGCTACCAGCCTCAAGATAACGACCACCTTTTGGGTCGCCGTCTGAATCTAATGGGGAGACCGATTTAAAATCGTAGCCCCTGATGCTGCGATCACCACCTGCAAAGAAGCGTTGTGTTGCAGGGACTTTGTCAAAATCATTGGTAGTTATGGCACCGTACTGGAACGAAAATATAAAGGTATTACGCGGAGTGATTGCCCGCAAGTATTTAAAGTTGACAACGGCTTTGTAAAAATCGATCGTTGAGAGTAGCTCGCGGTTACCATAGAGGAATTGAAAGCTGCTGCTTTGCCCCCAACTCAAGAAAGGGTAGCCTGTACTTCTGCTACGCGAGTACCGAACACCGGGAAGAACCAGATCTGTGGTGTCTTCCACGCCTGCAATCTCATAGCGTTCCCGTTCCCAACGTATGAACACCGATTCATTCCATTCGTTTTCAAAACGTCTGACTCGTTGGAAGTTGAGTTTGCTCAGTAAGCTTTTTCCGCTATCGTCATCCGTGCGTTTTAGTCCGTACTCAACACCCCAAAAGTTGTACAGCGGTTGATTTTTGCGCGGGATACGGTAGGCCAGACTGACAGCTTGCGTTGAGCGAGACAGATTCAGCTCTGCATCAGCAGAATGGCCTTGGCGGTTAATCATGGGTTTGGTCCAGGTGACAATCCCGCGCAGTTTTACATCGGTTGAATAACCGATACCTAAACCAACCTGATTGGCTTCTTTGCGTTTCAAAGAGACGAGCACCGGCACCGTTGCACCGTATCTTACGTCGCGCTGAGGTGATACACGGACGCTGGAAAAGTATCCGCTGTTTTGTAAATTTTGATTGAGCTCAGCCAGCGCAGACGCATCGTAGGGGTCATTGGTTTGAAACGGAACCCAGCGGCTGAGAAACACATCGCTAAACAGGTTTTGATCAAATTTAATCGTGCCAAATGTAAAGCGCGGGCCACTCTCGGCCACCAGATTGATCACGGCGCTTCGATCTGTACGACTAACCAGAACCGTATTGGTAATAAATTTAAAGTCGAAGTAGCCCTTCGCTTGGGCAGCGTCAATCAGCATACTCTTGGTTGCCTCATAATCGCCAGAGAGAAACACAGCGTTTTTGATCAATGGCATCCGACGCTGGACATCCTGAAATAGTGAATCTGTTGCGCCTGGACCGGTGACTTCTACATTGATGGAAGTAATACGCACCGGAGAGCCAACATTGACATTGACGGTCACAATGGTTTCGTTGTCCACGATGGTACGCTGAACATCGACTTCGGGTTCAAAGTACCCGTAGGCGGCCAGCGCTTTGCGTGCTTGGCTAGGCATAAGCTCGATGTACAGGTCGAGCAATCGCTCATCCTGTGGAAGTTCCCCGGCAACCAGCTTGACGTTTTCGGCTAGCTCACCATCTATTCCGTTGATAACTAATTGATCGGCTTGAGCCGGTAGCGCGCACAGCATCACAGCCACGAGCGTGATCGCCCGGCTACGTAAAAACCACTGTTTTAAGAATCCGATAGTCACCTGATTAGCTCGAAACTGTTCGAGTGCTCCGCTGGTTTAATGAGTCATGTGTAAGCATGAGAGTTCATCGAGAAATAAAACAACCTGGCGAAGCGTCAAACCAACGATGTTCGCAGTTTTGCAGAGGTTATTTTGCCAAACTCTAACTATGCAATACACGTACGCGAATTTGTAGTTTTATGGATGCAATTTATGCTAAATCGTAACATTTTGTGACTACCGTTCACATTTAGTCCCATAAGCTCAGATTTTGCTGCAAACGGGCGATGCATATAGAAGGAAGTACCGGGTGGGAACTTTTGCCCCGCTAATGATTCAGACTTCTTCTGAATCAGGTTCATCCTGTGTCTTTGTGGAGAAAAAGTATGCTGCGCTCATTGTTACGAATTTTGGTGGTATCTGGTGTGCTGTTCAGCTCCAGCCTGGCAGCCAATGTGCCAGCACCGTTTGGGGATTTGGTGGATGTTGATGGTCAGCAAGTTACCACAGAGGCTAATCTTGGAACGGGTCAGTGGCAACTGGTTATGCTTTGGGCAACCGATTGTCATATCTGCGCTGAAATGAAACCCAAACTGTCGGCTTTTCACGACAAGCACAAAGAACTGGACGCGCAGGTATACGGCATCGCGCTGGACGGTCACAAACAGGCGGATGCTGTGAAACGTTATATGAATCAACACAACGTCACGTTCCCAACGTTTATTGGCGAGCTTGCACTGGTTGCAATGAATTTTGAAATCAACAGCCAGGTACCACTTTCGGGTACACCGACTTACTTGTTGTTCAATCCAGCAGGTGAATTACTGGCAATTGACTACGGTATGTTGGA
>CAKZUP010000143.1 GCA_937922945.1 uncultured Granulosicoccaceae bacterium | reverse complement strand
CCAATCAGCCTGCATGAGAGATACTTCATCACATTCGTTTGCCTGAGCGGTTGAAAACCCAAATGTCACCGCAACAAGACACCCAAGCCCCATCAAACATTTGAGCAATTTTTTTGTATCCATGAACATTTCTTGACCTCTTAGCTGCTGGCGCAATTGAGATAGAGAAGCTACTCAAGCTAAATTCCACCTTATATAGAGTGACATATCGTATAGGCAGGCCTATGTCCAAAGAAGTGAAAAGAATTTTTGATCATGTATAGTTACTAACCGACATACTTGCCGCGTGGCCCACTAGGGTCGGATCAAAGAAGCGTCAGTAATTTGATCCGTCAAAAATAGTTGATGATTTGTTGCGGTTTTGCAGCGAATCTGAGTTGGTGGCAACGGGACTATCTGAAATCCGCGACGATTTTCGATCTACGGGACGTTGTTACATCGGATTACTTGTTACTTCATCGCGTCGACAACCTCGAGGCTACCCAGGTCACGAAAACCACAACCCCAAGCAATGCAAAAACAAATTGAGTATTTTTTATATTCATACTTGCAATATATATGAGCGCTCATGTATATCGCAAGCTGTATTGATGGTTTATATCAAACGTGCTGTAGCCAGACTGGAGAGTAGGACTAAATTCTCCGCTGATTAAGTCATTAAAAAGTGGAGGAGGCAGGGTTGGGGTACCGTCGTCGCGTTAGTGCTATCACGGCTGCTTAGAATGGAGACATTAAACAGACAACAACCGTTTTATCTGAACGGAACCGGTAAAATTTAGTGTCCGGTTCGGGCCGTTTCCAGCTGTGCATAGTTTACCAGCGAACGTCAGCTATCGAGAAAAGATAGTGGTCCTGCGTTCGTTTCAATTATTTAGAGAATATGTATTATCGTATCAAACACTTAGTGTAGTTTTGGACCCATGTTGGCTACACTGTCACCAGTAGAGGTCTATTTCGAACTAATCTTGGTTATGCTCTTAAAATCGGTACTGCTTTTTCCAAAAAACTAGTCTTTGAAGCTGACCTGATCGCTCGCCAGTAATTCCTCTACCCACTCAGGGTATTTCATACCGTTGGCAACACGATCATCCTGACCCTGCTCTGCATTACGGATGCGTTCAAGATTGTCGATAACTTCATCGATTCGCTCGAAAGGCACAACGACCACACCATCCCCATCGGCAATAATCATGTCGCCTGTTTCAACCTCCTGCCCGCCGATTTGAATTGGCATTCCGACCGTTCCCGGGCCAGACATATGCGGTGACGCCGGGGTGATGCCAGTGCACCAGGCGGGTAAGCCAACGCTTACCACGCCAGCATAGTCGCGTAGTGGCCCATCGGTGACAAAGCCGCTTGCACCACAATTTTTTAACATGCCTAGAAGCCCATCCCCACCTGCTGCACACCCGCTATGCGCTGCGAAAGCGGAAACAACCACATCGCCCGCGCGAACAAATTTCAATGCAGCAAAAACAGCCAACACATCAGCAGCACCGCAATCAGCAGTCAAAGCAGGACCTGCCGCACGGCAATCAATATCGCGACCGCCGCCCAATGCCTGAATGTTAGACGCTAACGCGCCGCCACCGAACAACGCATCGACAACAAACCCAGTAGATACGTTTTGAAATGCAGCTATTTGCGCATCGGTGGGACGGCGACGTTGCTTTTTAACGATTAACTTTGGCGGGGCTTCTATCACGTGAAAGTCCTGTGTAGGGAATCGCTCACGTTCGGATTATTTACGACGCTTAATCCACTTCGCTGCACGATCGGCTAAACGGCGGGTAGCGCGCTTAACGGCCACCCACATTCTTACAAAATGGCCTTGTGGATTGGTTACGCTACCCGAGGGTACACCACCGAATCCAAAACTGGTTGTGTCATCGAGCGTGTAGTCCGGCGTATCGTATAACTCGGCCATGGTCACCGCATTGGCATCTTCTTCCCTCACGGTGATATGACCCGTTGATTCGGAAATCAGTGCAGAGGATTCGTTGCTTGCACGGCTTTGACTGTCACCACCACTATTCGAACTTGCCTGCTCCGACACATCGGTAATGTCGTCGCCTTTGTGCTCTTTCTTGAGCATACCAACCAGGGATTGGCTTTGATCTGAGCCGAAGTCTTCTTGATCTATAAGTGTTTGGTCGGCTTGGCCTGTTTCGGCTTGGCCTGTTTCGGCTTGATCTGTCTCGGCTTGATCTATCTCGGCTTGATCTATCTCGGCTTGATCTGTCTCAGCGTGGGTTGTGCCAGTCTCATCAGCGCTAACTGATTCGGAAGGTGCTGCCTTTAAAACAGTAGGCGAAACAATTCTTGATACGCTCGACGACTCGCCGTTAGGCTCAGCAAACTCATCCTCACCTAAAGCAATGTCATTTGAAACCGCAGCGTTAATTTCATCTTTTAGCGAATCATCAGGTGTTTCACTTTGCTTCGACACTTCAGTAGTGCCAATAGATTCTGCTGTGTTGTCTATATCTGCAAATGCTTCAACAAGATCAGCCTCAATTCGCGCTGACTCAGAAAGCGCTTCTATTTCTGCGATTACAGCCGCTTCTTCATCGTCGGATACCATCGCATCTAATGCTTGTACTTCCGACTCCGCATTCATTTGTGATGCGTCACTGCCTATCGGCTCGATGCTCGCACCTTCAACCGATGCAGCCTCAGCGCTTAGTGTCTCTAAACCGGTAGTCTCCGTACCGACAGAATCAACACTAGCTGTATCAGCGACACTTGCATCAGCGACACTTGCGTCTGCGCTAGCCGCATCAACACTAACAGTATCCGCACTGGCAACGTCTGCTCCGTCCGCACCAACATCAAGTATTCCAATTGACGCAGCATCCTCTGTCGGTTGAGTGCTCGCAGCGGCTGATCCCGTCTTTACTTCTTCGTCCGCTTTAGCTGTAGAGCGATCTACATCACGGTGCACCAGCGGGCGAGTCATATCCTGCGGCGTAAAATTCTCTACGTAGCGCGGTTTGTCTTTAGCTGAATTACCGGTCGTTAAAATTTGCTTAAACGCATGAACCGTCGCCACCTTGCTACGCTTGGGCGTTGGTTTTTTCACATTGGCGGAAAGGCGCTGCGCCAATGTCATGGTTGATTCAGGCTTTGGTGGAGGAACGGGAATGGCTATTTCATCAGACGCAATTTGCGACGATGCATGAGCATCTTCAGTGTCTTTACTAATTGCTGTGCTAGCATCTGCATCGGTAACTTCTGAATTAGTTGCCTCAGTTCCCGCCTGCTGAGTAGCATAGGATTGCTCATCCCCGGCATCATTGGTTTTGTTGCTTTTCCTTCGATTTTCAGATTGAGCTGCCGGCTCTATGTCTCCTAAATCGATCAGGTGAATATCAATTCGGCTTGCCGCAGATTTGGGCCTGGACGCGGTATCAGCAGATGCACCCTCTTCCGTTCCAGATGCATTGGGTTCGTTATGCTGCTGGTTCTCATCTACCGTATGCGCTTCATCCAAACCAAGATCGACATCAACGCTCTGCTCGGGTACGTCGAACTTACTGTTCTCATTTACAACCGAAGCTTTGTCAGCAGCATCGTAATCTGCCAAGCTAGCTGCGTCATCATCATCAGCCAGCTCGACTTCGTTTTCAACGGCTACGTTTTCAACTTCTACGTCCTCAACTGCAACGCTCTC
>CAKZUP010000142.1 GCA_937922945.1 uncultured Granulosicoccaceae bacterium | reverse complement strand
ACCCGGCTACTTTAGTGTCATTAATGAGATGAGCAGCGTTTGCAAGCAAAACAATGTGCCTCCCGCTCAAGCTGCCATAAGATGGCTAGTACACCACTCAGCATTAACGACATCCTGGGCCGATCATGGCGTTATATTGGGTGCAAGTAGTCTTGCACATCTGGAGCAGAATCTGGCTGCAATGCAGGCTCCGTCTTTGCCAAAAGCGGTTGTTGATGCGTTTGACGATTCGTGGGACTGGGTTCGGCCTTCGTGTATCAAGTATTTCCGGCCTTAAGCGGCACCGAGGAGCACGTCAGGGCAGTTTCAGTTCCACTGGTTTCGGTTGACCATCGACACGTCTATAGCCAAATGCTGTAAGAAAAATGGGCTTGTTGTCAGGCTGTTGCCAGTACACCATGGCACGGTGATTACGAACTTCATGCATCACCGCATCATAGTGAAGCGTTAAATCTACAAGCTCGGTACGGCGTATCGGGGCATAGAGGCTTAAGCTTAATAGTGTATACGTGCCGACATCTTCATGGTGAGCAGATTCTACGGATACGCCTTCAACGGTGAGTGGCAGCTTGGCACCGTTGTTCTGTAGCTTTAAATGTTGAGCGACGTAATCGCTAATTTGTGCTTTAAGCGGTGTTGAAATTTTGTCGTTAGCGGATAGTTCACTCAGAGGCGCAAGTGTTCCGTTTGCGATGACCAGGTCCTCTGTGGGAATTTTGATGGAGAGCGCAAGTTTGTTGTTTTGTTCAGAAAATACCAGCACGCTATCAGGTAAAGCGTGGGCCGCAACGCTTGCGATATTAGCGAACATAGCTATCAAGAACAGGGCTATCAAGAACATGGCTATCAAAATAACAGCCAATGAGTGGTGTATAAACGCCGGGACGCGCGAAACAACGCGTCCCGAGTTGGCATGTATCACTTTAAATTGCCGCCATAGTCATCCGTTCTGTCTCGCCACACCGAATGAGGGTGGTTGCCTTCTTCCCCGGTAGATTTGTTCGATTGTAGCGAAAATTCCAACCACAGCGATGGGCCGTGAATACGCACGTAGTCGTCTTCACTATTAACATCGGTGGTTCCGGAAAAGCCGAGTACTGTGTCTGGCAGTTCAGCCGTGTATTTCGCCATGTACTTGGCGGCATCGGCATCGTTTATATCACCCACGTAAGTTTCAACTGCGGCAAGCAACAGCGCTACTTGCGCATCATTGAGTTCAGACACACTCATGCCTTCCTGCTCACTTGGTATGGCATCATCGCTTTGCGGACCTGCCAGAATATCGCGGTAAGTGCCTTCAATGGCAGCGGCACTTTGCTGGTCCTCAGATAACGAATTCAACAGTGCAGCAAATGCATCGCGTTCCTGCAAGAGCGGTGCATTTTCACGATCGTTCATGTCGAAACTTGGGAAGGGTTCAATGCCACGGAACGAAGGAGTTGCTCCAGCAATTTTTCCGTCGGTATAAGTATTAGCAAAAGCGAAGTGGTGGCCGCCATAATACAGTTGCCAGGTGCCGGTATCAGCGGGCGTACCAAGAAAAGCAAATTTAGTGTTGTAGGAGGAGTAGCCAGCTTTAGTATCGTCACTCACTGTACCGATGTAGTCGTCGGCGTTAAGTGTTTGGACCATTTCATCAAAACCTTCGTTATCAGTAAGGCTTGTCGCTTCCATCATTATTGCTTTAACCAAGCCAAGTTGCTCTGTGCTGAATTCTCCCAGTAACGCGCCAGGCCGAGCAGGGAATGCACCGGCTGGAAGGTTGCTCCAGTTTTGCCCCTGTTCAACGGAATACTCGTATTGCATAAGCGCAAGCAGTTCGTCGGATGCGGTTGATTTTAATAAATCGGCAAGACAAACAAGACGGGTAAAACCGGAGTCAGTGCCACAAGTATCAGCCGAATCGGGAACAACAACAGAACCCATTAGAATACTGGTGCTGCCCAGACGCGGATCGACTGTTCCACCGCCTTTTTTTGGAGGAGGCCGACCTTCAGACCCTTCACTTGATTTGGGCTCAGTTTTGTCGTCAGAGTCGGTGGTTTGGCCCTGAACCGGCAGGTTTATCGCTGCCAGGCCAAACAGCAGAATAGGTAAAAGCTGTCTTTGCTTCATAGACGTCTCCTTGTGTATGGCGTTAAGTTACGCCTGAGGATAGTGTACGTAACAGTGTTGCACTATGCGTCGTCAACAGAACCTTAAGTGCCCAATTTCCTTATTTTTGTCTAATTTGCACCATTTATGAGGCTGTCCTTTCCCGGCAATGTTGCTGATAACGTGTGAAATAATCCAAATCAATTGGAAATCAATTTTGGCAGCGACACTTTGACGGCACTAGTTGGCTACACTAACAATCAGCTTCCTATTAGTAGACCGAACACATTGTATGCAGATTAATATCCCCAGGTTAAAACTAACGGCATCTGGACTATTCCCGGGTGTGCTGGTTTGTCTGACTATTGCCACTGCAGCGCAGTTTCTGTCTGATCACTACGGCGCACCGCAAATGCTGTTCGCATTGCTATTGGGCCTCGCCTTTCATTTTTTATCTGAAGATACCAAATGTATTCCAGGTGTGGATTTTTCATCCAGCATTGTTCTAAAAACCGGTATCGCATTATTGGGGTTTCGTATTACGTTTAACGATATTGGTCAGTTAGACCCTCGTGTGGTTGTACTGATAGGAATGGGAATTCTTGCCACCATTGTCGCAGGCGTTGGTCTGTCTTACTTGCTTGGGCGCCGAATGCGCTTTGGCATATTAACCGGTGTTGCTGTGTCCATTTGCGGTGCATCAGCTGCATTGGCCATATCTGCTGTGTTACCACCGTCGGCAACAAAAGAGCGTGACACACTGTTTACCGTTATTACTGTTACCACGTTTAGCACGATTGCCATGGTTGTGTATCCCATTATTGCCACAGCGTTGAGTATGTCTGATGAAGTTGCTGGAATATTTCTAGGTGCCACTATTCACGATGTTGCGCAAGTGGTCGGGGCAGGCTATTCAGTTTCTGCAACATCCGGGGACGTGGCCACGGTATTCAAGTTGTTTCGAGTCGCGTTGCTTGTACCTGTTGTGCTGATATTTATGCTGTTGTTCAAAAGTGAAAACACGGGTGGTGCGTTGCCGGCTTTTCCGGTTTTTGTTATCGGCTTTTGTGCCAGTGTTCTATTAAATAGTCTGAATGTCTTACCGGACGCTATAACGGATCAGTTGGTGGTGCTGTCGCGCTGGTGTCTTGTTACCGGCATAGTTGCATTGGGGGTGAAGACATCGTTGAAGATGCTGGGCACAATTGGTTATACGGCGCTTGCGCTGATATTGGCAGAAACAGTGTTTATCGCGGTTTGGGTATTGGCCGGGCTGAAGTTGTTTGGTATGTTGTGAGGGCGCTTATCGCCGCTGGCGATGCGCCAACTGTTCTTTTCGATGATAGGTAGGTGGACAATGGCTATGAAACTAACCAATATATCGGTAACGAGCGCAATGTTTGCTATCGCCATTGCTGCATCGGGTAGCACGGGTATTGCGTTTGCAGATACTCCTAACGTTCAAACACCGTCGCCAGTGATATTTTTGGCCGATAACCTTAACGAGCCAGATGGCTTGGGCTGGTGCATCGATACCGTGGGGCGTGGCTTTGCAGATAAGCTGCATGCACACTCGTGTAAACCTCAAGGCGGAGATGTTCAGTTTACCTATAATAAGAAAGCTCATTCAATAGAGTCTGCTGAGTTTAATGGTAAATGCATGAGCGTTGATGCGGCACAGCAGCCTGCTGAATTTGAGTTGCTCGATTGTGATGCTGAGTCTGCGGAGCAACGATTTACTTTCGATGCTAGTAATGGATTTTTCAAACCACTCGATTCGCCAAATTTATGCATTGGTGTGGGTGAGCAATACCGAGCGGCAGGACCCTTTTCATCACGCGATTTGGTTTTGATTAACTGTGCCGATGCGCAGGCTGTTTATATGAGTTGGACGATTAGGTAATTATTTTGACAATAAAGCGGGATTGACAGTACCGATTCAGCTTCCTCATTTGTATATGCAATACCAACAAACCCACACGCGTGTGTTGCTATCAACAAAAGCCCGCATAGGCGGGCTTTCATCATACTAATCACACATTACTTTGTAATTATCTCCGGCCCCATGGCACTGTTCGGAAGCCAAGTGGATATGGCTGGCACATAGGTCACCAGAATCAGGAATATAAACAGGACACCAAGGAAGGGCAGTGAGGCCTTGACGACCCTTATCATTGGCATTTGAGCAACACCTGATGTCACAAACAGGTTAAGCCCAACTGGTGGTGTAATCATACCGATTTCCATATTCACTACCATTATTATGCCTAAGTGAATGGGGTCGATACCCAGTTCAATCGCAATCGGAAATACCAGCGGCGCTACAATAACCAATAACCCAGATGGCTCCATAAACTGACCACCAATAAGCAAAATAATGTTCACGATAATAAGGAACACGATTGGGCCAAAGCCTGCGTCTAACAATACTTGCGTTAGTTTCTGAGGAATTTGTTCATCGGTAAGCACATGCTTTAATATCAATGCGTTTGCAATAACAAACATCAGCGTCACGGTTAACTTAGCTGCTTCGAATAGCGTTTTTCGGGTATCAGGGTGAAAGAAAGCGGTTATTAATGCTTGTGGCTTTTGCATAAGCGTAAGCCTTTTGTCGCCGTCTCTTAGTGGCCCCATATCGCGATATATGAAACACGAGACAATAAACGCATAAATGGACGCTACTGCAGCCGCTTCGGTTGGGGTGAAGATAGCGCCGGTTAAGCCTGGAATGCCATATATGCCGATGATGATAATAACGATGAGCAAGAGCCCCCAGGCAGCATCTTTAAAGGCTGCGAAAAGTTCTCTGAAGCCGACAAATTTGCCAGACGGCATATCTTTAATGCGAGCCATAATATAAATGGCAACCATCAGCATGCCACCTGCCAACAAACCAGGGATAACTCCAGCTAAAAACATTCTGCCAACGGAGACATCCACAGAAGCGGCATAGACCACCATCACGATCGATGGGGGTATAAGAATGCCGAGCGTACCGGCGTTACAAATAACACCAGCAGCAAAATCTTTCGAATAGCCAGCCTGAAGCATCGCGGTGATTGCAATCGAACCAATCGCAACCACGGTAGCTGGTGATGAGCCTGACAATGCCGCGAACATCATGCAGGCGAACACACCGGCGATTGCCAAGCCGCCGCGCAGATGTCCTACGCTTGCAATTGAAAACCGGATAATTCTTTGTGCGACACCACCGGTTGCCATAAACGATGAGGCAAGAATAAAAAAGGGAATAGCGAGCAGGGTGAAATGCCCTTCAAATGCCTGGAACAAGGTTGCAGCGACAGATGAAAGTGATGCATCTGAAAACAGCAGCAAAAAAATGATTGACGACAATCCAATAGAAAACGCGATAGGCACGCCGATTAACATCAAGGCGATAACCAATGCGAATAGAAAAGCGATATCCACTACTAATCCCTCACGTCGATCTGTTTAATAGCCTCTTCGGCCTCGTGACTTGCAATGACCCGATCAATACGACCAGTGAAGAGCCGTACTAACGCTTGTGTCGACCGGAACAGCAAAAGGCCCATACCTATGGGGAGCACCATGTAAGGGATGAGGCGGGGCATTTTTTCATAGCGCTCTCCTTCGTTGAACCAGCCTTCAAGAAAGCGAAAAAATTCAGGAATAGGTGTACTTGTTGTCTCATACCAGCCTTTACCTCTGAACTTATCCTCGAACCCTGTCGGGAACCAACGACCGGTTGTGGCGGGGAGTTCTGCGAAGTTCGCCCAAAAGTCCCACGCACCCTTAAACATCAGAAAACTGAACGCGAATACGGCCAGGCCGGAAAGAATGCCCAGGAATTTACGCTTAGCTGGAGACACCGCCAGAATGACGACATCCACACCGAGGTGAGCGGCTTTTTTCAACGCATATGATGCGCCTAATATCACCAACCATGCAAAAAGAAACACAGTAACTTCAAGTGCCCAAAGAATATTGGTGTTGAAAACATAGCGACTTACCACATTGGCAAATGTGATTAGTGTCATCACACCGAGTATGCAAGCCATCACTTGCTCCTCAATTGCGTCAACCAGTCTACTTATACGATTCACTGTTGTTCGACTCCAAAAAGTGAAAAGCTCGATTCCAGAAGGAACCGAGCTTCTAACGTGCTACTAAACAACCAACTATTTCATGCTTGCGTTAATCGCCTGTGCAGCATCGATGCTTTCAGAACCAACATCTTCGCGGAACTGCTCCCAAACCGGCTTCATCGCTTCTACCCACGCCGAGCGCTGCTCGTCAGTCAGTTCTCTTATTACGCCGCCCGCTTCGATTATCAAGTTTTTAGAATCTTCGTTAACACGGGTAGATTCAGAGTTTCTGGTTTCTGTCACTTCACTCAAAATAGTGAGGAACTGGTCTCGCGTAGCTGGCTCCAGCTCGTCCAGCCAGTCGACGCTGGCAACAACCAGATAATCGATGATTCCATGGTTAGTCTCTGTGACACCATCTTGTACTTCGAAAAATTTACGGCCATAAATGTTCGACCATGTATTTTCCTGTCCATCAACGACACCTTGTTGTAGCGCACCATACACTTCGGCGAAAGCCATTTTTTGCGGTGAACCGCCGATAGCCTTCATTTGCGCAACCAGTACATCTGATGGTTGAACTCGAAATTTCAGACCGTTAGCATCGGTAGGAAGAACCAGAGGCTTACTCGCAGACATTTGCTTCATGCCGTTGTGCCAAAATTCCAATCCCTGAAGACCTCGTCGGGCCATAGAATCTTTAAGTGCTTGTCCGGCTTCAGACGATTGGAAAGCATCGACTGCCGCAATATCCTTGAACATAAACGGTAGATCGAATATTCGGAATTTTTTGGTGAATGGTTCGAACAGTGACAAAGACGGGGCTGCTAGCTGGATATCGCCAACGAGAAGCGCTTCAAGTGCTTTTTCATCAGTGTATAACGTAGAGTTGGGAAACACTTCCATACAAGCGGTACCGTTCATTTCTGAATTTACTCGCTCTGCAAGCAAGGTTGCCGCGATACCTTTGGGATGTTTATCCGTGTTGGTAACATGGCTGAATTTTATCACCAGCTCATCTGCATCACATTCCGCCAGTGCTGTACCTGATATAGTCAGCAGCGTTGACGCACCGACGATTGCGGCTAAGATATTCTTCATATTTTTCTCCTGTAAATGGGTGGGTTGAGTATTACACAGGAGATTTTTGGATAGTAGTTGTAATGCAGGTTTATGTTGTCGGGCATGCGCAGAATGCTACAAAAATACTATGATAATCATTAAGATAGTGAACTCCGGCCGGTTAACAATAAACACAACTTTCTGCCATTTCGGAATGCGAATTCGTTTTTTTCCGAATTTTCAGAATATTTTCCCCAAGAACGCCTAGAGTCGATGCGCACCAAGTCGATCTTCATTGTTATTACTGTTCTTACGATAATTCTATGCATATTGTTTGTGTGGAAGCTCTCCTACCGTTCCGAATTGGTTGCCCTTCATGATGAGGCGCATCAGAAGCTGGTTCAGGTTGTTGATCAATTTACAGGGCAAATATCCACCGCCAGAATTTTGCCTACTTTAATTGCCAGAAATAGCGAAGTTATAAGTAGTCTCGAACAAGGTGAAGCCAGTGATGTTGTTATCGAAAATCTGGAGCGCACCAGAGACCTAACGCGTGCCCATGATATCCAGCTCATAGATACTAATGGAAATCAATTATTCTCAACCAGCAACGAAAACCATAATCAGAGCATCAGGGACACGGAGTATTTTAAAAGGGCCATGCAAGGTTCGTTGGGTGTACAGGTTCGCTATGCCAAGAGTGAAAACACCCGCACACTTGCATTTGCCCGATCAGTAATTAATGGCGAGCGCCGACAAGTAGGGGTGGTTGTTCTGGAGTTAGAACTGGAAACTCTGGAATCAGAATTTCGTGCCCGCCCCGAAATAGTGATGTTTTTAAATAGTTCTGGCACTGTGGTATTCAGTAACCGCGCTAAGTCGGTTTTTCAACGGGTTGAAACTTATCCATCAACTCTATTGGCCAACGCTTTAGGGCCGGTTACAACTCTCGGATCCATGCTGTTCACCGACGATGCAGTGACTAACCAAGCAGTAAACGAAAGTGAACTGAGTAATGGTTCTATCTGGGAGGCGCTGACCGGCAATCCAAAAATCAATTATTTGGTTGTCCGAAAACCGATACTGACCATCGGGCTTGAATCGGTTCTGTTTATTGATACTGCCTCTGCGCTGTGGCAAGCCAAGAAAATCACATCGCTTGTTGCGGCAATAATATTGCTTACCATAGTAACCGCCATCGCCATTTTTCAGCGTCGTAGAAGGTTTGTCGAACGTCTGGAAGCTGAGCAAAAACTAACAAGCGAATTAGACAGGCGTGTTGCACTGCGTAGCGCAGAACTTGAGCGTGCCCAAAATGAGCTAGTCCAATCTGCAAAACTCTCTGCGCTTGGTAAAATGTCGCTTGGAATCAGTCATGAGCTCAATCAGCCGGTTGCCTCTATTCAGAATTTTTCGGTCAATGCGATGAAGCTGCTCGCCAGTAGCAGAACCGAAGAAACACTCGAAAACTTAAAGGAAATAGAAACACAAACCGTACGCATGTCGCGAATCATTAGTAATCTGCGTGACTTTTCTCGTAGAGATGCGTTGCCGAGTGAACCTGTGGATATTTGTAAGATTATTCGTGATGTCTTGCGGATGTTAGACCATCGGATTCAGCAGGAGGGGGCGTATATTTCGACGACCAACACCGAGCGCCCGGTTTTTGTAGTGGGCGGACAAGTGAGGTTGCAGCAGGTGTTTACCAATTTAATCGCCAACGCGTTAGATGCGGTGAAATTTCAACAAGACAAGCACATTAGAATAGCGTTAATACAACCAAGCGACAATAGTGTGAAAATCAGTGTTCAGGACAATGGCCCGGGCCTGTCAGACCCAAGCAGAATATTCGAGCCCTTCTATACAACAAAAACTGGCGAAGATGGCGACGGGCTTGGGCTGGGTTTATCGATTGCTTACGGGTTTGTTGAAAGTTTTGGCGGTAGCTTGCGAGCAACCAATAGTGAAGACGGCGGTGCGTTACTGACGTTAATCCTATCGGCTGCTGAAAATGCGGTTGATGATTCGGCTGAACATCATGAGTAGCTTACAAACCAATACCGTGCTAATCGTAGAAGACGACGTAACGCTACGTCGCTCAATTGCGCAGTCTATAACGTTAAACGACATGGAAGTACTGGTTGCGGGATCCTATGAGATTGCGGTAGAGCATATAAACAGAGATTTTAATGGTGTTGTCTTAACTGATATACGCATGAAAGGAAAAGATGGTCATGATGTATTGAAATATGCGCAGAGTTGCGATACTGAATTACCAGTGATTATGCTCACGGCTCATGGCGATATCGCCATGGCGGTCCGCGCGATACAGAATGGGGCGGTCGATTTTCTTGAAAAACCCTGTCACCCCGATTATCTAATACGCGTATTAAAAAAGGCGCTGAAACAACGTCAATTTGCTTTGAGAGTGCGAGAGCTGGAAAAGCAAATTAGCGGAAACGACCCAACCAAAATCGAGTTCCCCGGCATGTCGAGCGTGATTGATCACTTTCGAGCAGAGCTGCATAAATTTTCTCAACTACCCGTAAATGTTCATCTGTGGGGCGAGTCTGGATCGGGGCGGCAGGCTGCAGCGAGGTGTATTTGTAAGCTCAGTGATACGAACCGCGCACCGTTCGAAAAAAATCTGGCAGATTGCGATACCTCATTATTTGAAAACTCAGGAAACGATGAACAATATTCGTTTTACATTTTCAAAAATGTTGAGCTTGCGAACCGTGTTCAGCAAGACAAGCTAGCTGAATTCATCGACACTCATTCCCATTATCGAATCGTTACGTCGTCCATGGAGGAGCTCAATGAACTACCTGACGATCAGATGAGCAGAAATCTTTATTACAGGCTTAGCGTGGCGCAACTGGAGGTGCCAGCGTTAAGAAAACGACCTGAAGATATTTTACCGACATTCCATTCGGTGATGCGACAGCAATCGGAGGTAATGGCTCTACCTATTCCAGACTTATCGGTGGAAAAGCTGACAAAATTAGAGACGCGTGGTTGGAAGGGTAATACTGCGGAACTGCGTCAGTATGCAAGAAAAGTGATATTGAAATTGGATGATGCGGGAAGTGAAACTGAAACACAGAGTTTGGCCAGTAGAATGCAGTCTCACGAGAAGTCCATTCTTGAAGATGCCCTTAAACGCCATAGAGGGCATACAGCCAATGTTGCCCAAGAACTGAGTATTCCGGTAAAAACACTTTATGATCGGTTAAATCGGCATGGGCTGAAAAGCAGTCGATACCGATGATTAAGGAAGCCGCTGGTGATGATGTTCATCCTGTTCAATCTTAGGTTAATTGGCCCATTTCAATAGGCCGGCCCTAGTTAATGACATACTGTCACAAATTCTTGACGTACGGCGGCTGATATTTGTGTGAAAACTATGTAATACGGCGATACACGTTGTGTTCGGTATGCAAGCGTTCAATTGAACGACGGTTACAGATTCGATGCCGACAGGTTAAATGGATTTGAGTAATTGGTATGGCGTGAATAGTTTGTATTCTACTAATAGGATGACTGGTATGTGTAGGATGGCTAAAGTTTGCAAGCAGATTACTGTTTTTTTGTTATTCGCAATAGCGGTTTCCGGGTGTGGTAGCTCTCATCGCTCTGATATCAGGCCAGGTTACAGTGATTTGTCCGGGGTTTATCTATTCAGTGGCCTGGCAAACTATTCGGCAGATCAATTCCCCAATCCACTTATTAATCTAAATGACATTGCGAGCCCTTCAGATGTCACTATTATCCAATCCGAAAGTACGATAGAGGCAAATTATCTGTCTGCATCTGGTGCTGCGGTAAGTAGTAGCGTCAGCCTGACCAATAGCGCCGAGTCTGGCGTTGAATGGCAAAACTCCGTGCTATCCAGTAACAGCGAAGTGCCAATAGAGGGTGCGTCTATTCTTCCTTTGCCCGCTAAGCATTACCGAGGCACGCGAATACTAAGAGGAGAGGATGGGCATCTTTACTTGATTGGTACCTTTAAAGAGAAGGGCTTTCTTTTCACCGAGTACTGGGAGCATGAGTTAAAGTTTGAGCGAATGGACTAATCGTTATATCTTCCATGCCGGCGGTGAAAAAACCTACCCATAGATAAACTTTTTTCGCGCACGCATTTTCTCACTGCAGAGTTTGTTCAGTCTGCAAAGATATTATTGACCGATCGGGTTGATCCCCAGATAGAGTAACGTAGAGTCTTAATTGAAGAATTGCACCAATTGCCCTTGCCTGACGAAAGGTAGCATAATGTCTTTTTTTCATATTATTCATGTCCTCATAGTATTCATGTCCTCATAGTATTCATGTCTAAGTTGCTTTGTAGATGAGCCCCGGTGAAGTACAAGCGTACCAGTGCCGTATTGTTGTTTGCTTCCCCTCAGGTGTTCTTAGTCAATTCGAGTAAATTTCTATCCCTCATATGGG
>CAKZUP010000141.1 GCA_937922945.1 uncultured Granulosicoccaceae bacterium | reverse complement strand
CCTTGTCAACGTGAATCGTGAAATAGTGCACAATATTGCAGTGCACTTGCCGAGTTTAACTGTGATCGATTTTGACGGAATATCGGACAACTGTTGTCGGTATCACAACAAAGTTTTCCTTAGGAGTGCTAAATTATTGCGTATAAGCCATAGAATTCATACTTAAGTGGGTGGTTGGTTTTGGTGCGTGCGAGAAGCGCTTAAAATAACGTGCGGACCCAGATACTTAACTAAACTTAACTAGTGAACACCATGTTCGATTATCACCCAAAATTTTTCTCTACGACACTAGAGAAAACGCTGAACAATTTATCCAGAAGCGGGCGAAGTCGAAAGCAGGGTCTGAGTATCGCTGTCGATTGCTTTATTGTGGTCACCGCAATTTGGCTGGGGTATAGCCTACGTTTCGGCATGCTATTCAGTGATTTCCGGTCAACATGGCTGCTTTTTCTGGTTATCCCTATCGTTACCGTCATCATATTCTCTTCATTGGGAATATATCGGTGGGTTGTTCGATCGAGCAACGATCTGCTGTATAGGCAAATATTAAAGGCCTGTGTTATATCCACTGTCTGTCTTGTTGTTTACACTTTTTTATTCCCGCCAGATCGCATTAACCCACGATCCGTTTTTCTCATCTATTTCATGTTTCTCTTTGCAGGGACGGTCGGTGTGCGTTTCATATGGCAAACCATGTTTAAACAAAAAAGTCTGGGAGAACCTGTTGCTATTTATGGTGCTGGTGATGCAGGTCGCAAGCTTTTGGCGTCGCTCACGCCGGTAGACCGTTACCGCCCCGTGGTTTTTATCGATGATAATAAGGCCCTGCACAACTCAACGGTTGGTGGAATTAATGTCATAGATTCTGCGACGCCTGAATTGAAAACCAAACTACTAAGACTCGATGTTGAGAAAGTCATTATCGCTATACCCAGTATGAGCGCCAAGGAGTACGAGAAACAGCTGGATCGGCTGAATCAGGTTGGCATAGAACTACTCACCATTCCAACATTAGCTGAACTGGGGGCGAGAGATATTACCCCTGAGCAAGTTAGAAATATATCCATACTGGATATATTGGGTAGGAGCGAAATTCCGCCCAACCTGAGATTAATGGGTGGCTGTGTCAATGGAAAAGCCGTATTGGTTACAGGTGGAGGTGGTTCAATTGGCTCTGAACTTTGCAGACAAATAATTGAGCTTCAACCGAATAAGCTGGTTGTGCTCGACCATGCCGAACCGAGCCTATACAAAATAATTGAAGATTTGAACGGTCAACTGAGCAAGCGTGGTGTCTCTGATATCGAATTGGTGCCCGTGCTAAGTTCGGTTTGCGACAGCAGTGCGATAAAGCAAGTATTCGACATGCACTCTCCCGATACCGTTTTTCATGCTGCTGCCTATAAACACGTTCCAATTATTGAGGACCATCCAGAGCAAGGTGTGAAAGTGAATGTCTTTGGCACATTAACCGTCATGGAGCAGTCCATTGCGTCGGGTGTGAAGAACTTTGTATTGATATCCACAGATAAAGCCGTCCACCCGAAGAATGCGATGGGGGCTACCAAACGAATCGCGGAATTGTGTTTGCAGGCCAAGGCAAGGGACTCGGGCAAAACTAAAATGTGTATTGTGCGCTTCGGAAACGTACTAGGTTCCTCGGGGTCAGTATTCCCAAAATTTCGTAAACAGATTGAAGCTGGTGGCCCAGTTACGCTGACTAATGAAAGCGTTACCCGGTATTTTATGACGGTGACAGAGGCCGCACAATTGGTTATGCAAGCCAGCACCATAACCCGACTCGGCGATGTTTTTGTTCTGGATATGGGAGAACCTGTCAAAATTAAAGACTTGGCTGAATCCATGATTAAACTGGCAGGAAAAAAACTGCGCAGTGAAACTGGACTAGACACGGATATTGACATAGTCGTAGAAGGGTTGCGTCCAGGCGAAAAATTGCACGAAGAGTTGTTTATAAGTTCGAATATACTGCAAACAAAAATACGCAAAGTTTACTCGGCTAACGAAGAATGGGTACCCTGGTCAGAACTTTCACGTGATCTCGATAAACTAAAATCGTTACTCCTGATATCCGATCGTGAAAAGCTACGATCAGCTCTGCTGAGCGTTTCAAGTATAAGCAGTACGAAACGGAGTGAACCGATAAGTGCTGTGCCCGAAGCAGTTGAATAGTCGTTAAGTAAATGTTAGCAAACTGGAGTAATTAGGTATGGCTGGGAAAAGAAGCTCTATATTAATGTTCTCAGCCATTGCAATAGGTATGACTCTAACCAGTTTAACGTCTCTCAGACTTGAGGATTTACCGGTTGGGTTTTCCGAGCTGGTTTTACTGGCTTGTCTGGTGCTTCACGCCGGATTTTCCTTGGGTATCTACAGCGGGAATCGTCCCAGGTACTTTTCGCTCGCCATGTTCTTGCTTCTGCTGTTTACACTACCCGGTTATTTCATTACGTTATCTCAAGAGGGCGTAGTTGAATATGCCGGCTACAATCTGGTGGCTTTGACTTACGTCGTGGTTATTTTTGCCTATATCCATCATGGGTTTGACTACAGGGTTGTCGATTTTGACAATCTGATTACGTTTTTTGTGGCTTTCTCATCGCTGTATTTTGGCTTGGTGCTACTGCTCATTTATTTTGATCCTAGTGTTGTTTACTCCAGAGAGATAGAAACCGATCTGGAATTTGGTGCTGATGCGCTAATAAAGAACGAGGACACTGCGGTGTTTATTCAGCGGCTTGTTGGTTTTTCAGATAACCCCAACCAATTAGCGTTGCATGCTTTGGTGGTTGCCTGTTTAGGTATGGCCATCTGGAAGCGCTTGGGTTTTTTAATCGGGTTAGCTTGCCTGACAATGGCCTTTTTTGTCGGAGCATTAACCCAAAGTGATGCATTTTTGTTTAGTTTCGTTGTGCTCGTTTTCGTCACATTGTGCATGAGTATTGTATTCTCCAGATCACTCATCATCGGGCTTGTTATTCTTGTGCCATCGGTTATTGGTATGGCGGTGCTGTACGAGCCAATGATTACCAAATTCAAAGATATCGCTCAATACAAAGATCAGGATGAAAATCGCTACAATCTGTGGGCTGGTGGTATCGAAGCGGGAATGCATCGGCCGTTAACAGGAATGGGGCCGGGTATTTGGTCGGGGGAAAACGGCGCTTTCGGTGGCGTAGAGGCGCATAATTCCGGTATTGATTACTTCTCCATGGCAGGTGTACCCGGTACGTTTGTGTTGTTTCTGTTTTGTTTGTATTTGTTTTTTAATACGTTGAAAGCAAAGCGGGCATCCTTATTGGCAGGATTGCTGGCCATCGCTGTTTATGGGAGTCTTCACAATATCATTCGCCATCCGATCGCCTGGTTAGTTATTTACACCGTCGTTCATGGTGTATTTGTTCAGGGAACCAATATGCAAAGTAGTGTGCGACGTAAAAGGAAAAAAAGGCGAATCAGAACGTCGAGCAAAGGCTTGCCTGTTTAGCACCAAGCAGTTTTGTGGGTCCATTGAAATAGCAGTGGCGCATTCTCCATTGCCAGAAATTCAGCCGCGAAGTCTAATAAAACTATCAATGTGACCGACGCAGTCAAAAACTTGCCTTTTGCGATTAAATTTAAGTGGGCGACTTTCGTTCTTTTACTGCTGGCATTAATCACCTGGGCACTTGGGCTGCCAAACTTCAAAGTTGTGAAAACGGCGAGCGAAGCTCAAGCCTACAGCATTGATTTTGAAACCAACACTGAGGTGATCGGAACGCCGAGTCGCCTGAAACTATCGACAAGTACAGCGGATGTGAATAAATCCACTGATCGATCGATTAAGCTAAGAATTGGTTTTCCAAAACCATCACATCCACTACCCGAAGCTCAGCTTTACCGATTCAGGGTAGGGTTGGCAAAGCTAGATAATACTCAGTGGGTATTAAAAGAGCGGGATAAAACGCTGGTTTATTTGGGATGGATTGACGATGAAGGCCAGCGTCAGTATGCAGCGATCTCCAGAAGCAGCGGAAGTTCCGGTGAAAAGTCGATTGATAAGGTCGTTAGAATTCCGGTTCACGTTAAACAATTAGACTTACAGTTGACGGTGAAACAGAGCGGGCTCTGGCAGCTGTACAACGGCTCGCTTGAGCCTGTTGATCTCAGATTCTCTTATCGGCTATATACGTTCGCACTTGTCGTGTTTTGGGTGTTATGGGCACTTTATCTTATACGTTTGTTTTTTAGTTTGGATATGGGGCGACATTTACTGCTAATCGGTGGTGCAGGGTGCCTTGTTATGGTGGGAGTCTTTAGCTCGGCAGAGGCGTTAAGAGCGATCATCGAGCCTTTTTTTGCCTTATTCGGCACAAGCATGACTAAGCTTAGTTTAAGCACATTTACAGAGCTACTGGATATTGCGCACTTTTTAGCGTTTTTCAGTTTCGCTATACTGCTCAGTCCGCTACTGATTCGCCGACACATCGATCTGTTGTCTCTGTTTGTTTTTCTTTTCGGTCTTGCGATGGCGACAGAGGCGTTCCAAATGCACGTTGTGGGGCGATCAGCTCAGCTGTTCGATCTAGGCATAGATTTGTTGGGTATTGCTGCAGGTTTGTTGATGTCTTTTATGGTTGTGTTTTTATACCGTTTTTTGAATCGGATAACTATAGATAGGCCGTGATGAAAACCGCCAGTACCTATATTATTGGTTCTAACATTGTTGCTCAGCTTTTGCTGTTATGCAGCATTCCAATTCTCACCAGGCTCTATTCAAAGGAAGAGTTTGGTTTGTTTGGTGTGGGAACCGTAATCTCCATTGTCATGGCTACGCTCTTAACTCT